>CAYYYC010000102.1:0-7447 GCA_964475695.1 uncultured Rubrivivax sp. | reverse complement strand
CGGTTTCGCCGGTGCGAATGCGTACGCCCTGCTCAAGGTCGTACACAAAAATCTTGCCGTCACCGATCTTGCCGGTGCGCGCGGAGCCTTCGATGGCCTCGATCACGCGCTCGACCAGGTCCTCTGTGACGGCCGCTTCAATCTTGACCTTGGGCAAAAAGTCCACCACGTATTCAGCGCCGCGGTAGAGCTCGGTGTGGCCTTTTTGCCGCCCGAATCCCTTGACCTCCGTGACTGTCAACCCCGAGACCCCGACATCGGCAAGCGCTTCGCGGACTTCCTCAAGCTTGAAGGGCTTGATGATTGCAGTGATCTGTTTCATGGCGAACTCCCGGCCGCGAGGATTGGAGCGGCAACGCCTGAGGCGCGCCAGAGCGCGGATTTAAGCACGGAACTTCGAGGTGATGGGATACCGCCAGTCCTTGCCGAAGGAGCGGTGCGTGATCCGGATCCCGACCGGCGCTTGGCGCCTCTTGTACTCGTTCTGATTGATCAGTCGAACCACTCGTCGGACTGTGGCGCCGTCGAATCCTGCAGCGGTGATTTCCTCGACCGACTGGTCATCCTCCATGTATCGGGCCAGGATTGCATCGAGCAGCTCGTAGGGCGGCAGGCTGTCCTGATCCATTTGGTTGGGCCTGAGCTCGGCTGAGGGTGGGCGGGTGATGATCCTTCTCGGGATGACCTCACGGACGACGCCATTGATGTCGGGCTGGCGGTTGCGCCATTCGCAAAGCCGCCAGACCAGTGACTTCGTGACATCCTTGATCACCGCGAACCCGCCGGCCATGTCGCCATACAGGGTGCAGTAGCCCGTGGCAATCTCGCTCTTGTTGCCTGTGGTCAGCACGATGGCCCCCGTCTTGTTGGACAGCGCCATGAGCAGCACGCCACGGATGCGCGCCTGCAGATTCTCCTCGGTGACGTCCTCTGCGAGCCCGGCAAACAGCGGAGCCAATGCGGACTTGAGTGCCCCGAAGGCGGGCTCGATGGGCACTTCATCATGGCGCACGCCCAACCGCAAAGCCATGTCTCTGGCGTCAAGCCACGAAATTTCGGCGGTGTAGGGGGACGGCATCATGACCGTTCGAACCCGCTGGGCGCCCAAGGCATCGACGGCAACCGCCAGCACCAAGGCGCTGTCAACGCCGCCCGAAAGGCCGATGATGGCGCCGGGGAATCCATTCTTGGCCACATAGTCGCGCACGCCGACGACCAGGGCACGCCAGGCCTGCTCCTCCTGGGACGGCAGCTTCATGGAGGAGCCGATGAGCCGCAAGTCACCCGGCGGGGAGGACTCTGACGGATCTGACGGGTCGCCGTCAACCGCCTCGAGCATCAGCAAGGCCTCCTCAAAGCTGGGGCCCCGCATCGCAAGAGAACCGTCCGACTGCAACGCGAACGAAGCGCCGTCGAAGACAACCTCGTCCTGCCCGCCACAAAGGTGGGCATAAATCAGGGGCTTGCCGAAGGTTGTGGCGCAACGGGCCATCGCAGCCTCACGCTCCTGCGCCTTGTCCAGGTGAAACGGGGAGGCGTTGAGCACGCACAGCATCTGGGCTCCCGCAGCGCATGCGGCGCGAGGCGGCTCCTCGAACCAGGCGTCCTCACAGATCAACAGCCCAACCCGAACGCCCATGACCTCAAAGACACCCGGCGCGGCGTGGCACGAAGGCGCTTGCCGTCCCGAGGCGAAGTAGCGCCGCTCGTCGAACACCTGATAGTTGGGAAGCTCCCTCTTGAGGTAGGTGACCTCGACCCTACCGCCCCTCAGAACCGAGGCGGCATTGAAGCGGCCGGGCACCTGGGTGGAGCGGGTGCGCTGCTCTTCCAGCCCAGGCAGCCGATGGGGATGTCCCACGACAACAGCCAATCCCTCCAGGGAGTCGAGCTGTCCGGCGAGCGCCAACAGTTCATCCTGACAGGCTTGCATGAAGCCGGGGCGCAGGAGCAGATCCTCGGGCGGATAGCCACACAGCGAAAGCTCGGGGCACACCAGCAGCCGCGCGCCCTGCGCGTGCGCGCGCTCGGCGGCCTGCACAATCTTCAGGCGGTTGCCCCGCAGATCACCCACGGTCGGGTTCATCTGGGCCAATGCCACCTTCAGCATGGAGGGCTCCGACGGCGCGACGACAATGGTTGCATGAAGGGGTCCGCCACAGCACCGGATTATGTCATTCGCGTCCACGAGGACCCGAGCGAAATTGACGCTGCCCTCTGGGACGATCTGCTTGGCATGCAGCCGCAGCCCACGCCCTTCATGCGCAGCGCTTACCTCAGAGCCCTGCACCACAGCCAAAGCGCCACCGCCGCCACCGGTTGGCAACCCCGGTACCTCAGCGTTTGGGACGGCGGGTCACTGGTGGCGGCCTGCCCGCTGTACTTGAAGTTCCACTCCTACGGAGAGTATGTCTTCGATTGGGCCTGGGCCCAGGCCCACGAGCGGCACGGGCTGCAGTACTACCCCAAGCTGCTCTGTGCAGTGCCCTTCACACCGGTGCCCGGAAGCCGGCTGTTGGCCCGTGATGAAGCAGCGCGGGACCTGCTTGCCGAAGCCATGGTGGGCATGGCGGGTGAATTGGGCGTCTCGTCATTGCACGTGTTGTTCACCGACCCTGCGGACGAGCGATCGCTTCGCGCGGCCGGATGCCTGATCCGCCAGGGTGTGCAATTCCACTGGACGCAGGACCCAATGCCCGGACCCGCCGACTTTGACGGCCTGCTCGCACGGATGCACCGCGACAAGCGCAAGAAGATCCAGCAGGAGCAGCGACGAGTGCGGGACGCCGGCGTGTGCTTTTCGGTTCACGAAGGGTGCCAGGTCGACGAGGCCTTGTGGGACTTCTTCTATGCCTGCTACTGCCGGACCTATCGGGATCACCACAGCACGCCCTACCTCAGCCGCAGTTTCTTCTCCAGCATGCGGGCGGAGATGCCGGACAACTGGGTCCTGTTCCAGGCCCACCGCTGCGGACAGCCCATCGCCTGCTCGCTGGTCGGAATCGATCCCCAGCGGCGCCACGCCTACGGGCGCTACTGGGGCACATTGGAGGAGGTTCCCTGCCTGCACTTTGACGCCTGCTACTACCAGCCCCTGTCCTGGTGCCTGGCCAATGGCTATCGGCGCTTCGAGGGCGGGGCACAGGGTGAGCACAAGATGGCGCGCGGGCTCCTGCCCGCGCCCACCCGCTCAGCCCATTGGATGGCCGATCAACGGTTCGCCGGCGCCGTCGATGACTTCCTTCGCCGCGAGGGCGTCCAGGTTGACGCCTATCGCGAAGAACTCCAATCGCACAGCCCCTTCAAGGCTGATCCTTGAAGTCTCCCGCCAGAACCCACACCAGACGGGAAAGGTCGACGTGCCGGCGCCAGGCGTCCAAGGCCTGCTGCGGCGTGACCTTGGCGATCGCATCGTCGAGCGCCTGGGCCGACTTGAAGTCACGGCCAAGCCACTCGTTGGTGATGAGATTGGAGGCCAGCGACGGATCCTGAGCCCACGACAGGCGCCTGAAGCTCAGCAGACCCTGCCTGGCCTGAGCGATCTCAGCCTCCGTGAACCCATCGCGCAGACTGCGCTCGAGTTCCTCTCGGATGGCCGCCTCGACACGGGCGCGGTTCCCCGGCGCGAATGCCGCCTGTCCGGCCAGCATTGAAGAAGCCTCGTGCGGGTTGAAGGCGATCTGGGTTCCAAGCCCGTAGCTCAGCCCCTCCTTTTCCCGAACACGCACCCAAAGTCGCGAGCTCGGGGATCCTCCAACGATGAAGTTGGCCAACAACAGCGGGGCGTGGTCAGCGTCGAGCTCCTTGACCGCCAGCGGCAACCGCATACCCAACACCGCGTTCTGCTTGTCGGGCGTGAGCGTGACCAACCGCGCCGGCGGCAGGGCCACCAGAGGCGTCGGCACACGCTGGACCGCAGTGGCCGAGGACCAGCCGGCCAATGCTCGACCGGCGGCGGACCTCACGGCGGACTCATCGAAGCTTCCCACCGCGCTGAACTGCGCCTGGCTTGCCCCGAGAAAACGGCGGTGGAAGTCGCGGACCTGCTCAAGCGTCAGGGCCTTGAGGCGCTGCTCGGCCTCAGCAAATGTGACCGAGTAGCGGGGGTCGTCGGCGGCATAGGGGTTCCCGTGGCGCGAGATCGTGTTGGCGACGATCGCAGCCGGCTCATCTCGCTGAGCCTGAAGGCCCGAGAGGGACTGAGCACGCACTTCCTCAAGACTCTCGGCACTGAGCGCCGGAGTCCGCAGCATCTGTCCGATGAGCTCCACGACTGCAGGCAGGTGCTCGCGCGTGGTCTTGACCGTGACGGCCAGCACGGTGGCGCTGCCGCTGATGTTGAGCTCGGCCTTGAGTGCGGTCAGCCGATCCTGCAGTTCCTGACGCGAGAGCTTTTCGGTGCCCTTGTCGAGCAGGCGCGGCAGTATCGAGGCGGCATCGCTTCTGCCCTTGAGCGCCTCCAGATTGCCAAGACGAAACACCAGCTGGGCAGCCACCGCATCGCCACGGGTGGGCTTGGGCAGGAGTGCCAGCTTGAGTCCCGGCTCAATCGATGAACGGCGAGTGCGCGACTCGATGTTGGCCGGCGTTGCCTCGAAGGATTCCACCCGTGCGATGGTCTGCGCGGGCTGATAGTCCTTGAGCTGCGCCACAACGTCAACGGCGCCAGGCTGCGGGGCACGCTCAGGCTTGGGCGTGGGCACGTACTGGGCCAGGGTTCTGTTGGCCGGCAAGAGATGCGCCGCAGCCACACGATTGACCTGTTCAACCGTGGCCGCCTTCACCCGGTCGCGCAGGAGGAAATAGAGCCTCCAGTCGCCCAGAGCGATGAACTCCGACAATGCGGTGCCCACCTCCTCCGGGTTGGTGAATCGCTGCTCCCAATCGTTGAGCCACTTGGCGCGGGCTCGGTCGACTTCCTGCGCTGTGAACGGGTTGGCGGCTATTCCCTCAAGGGTCTGCAGCAGCGCCGCCTTGGCCGCGTCGGCATCCTGATTGGGCGCCATCTGCGCGCCAAAGATCACGAAGCCCGGATCGAAGAGAGGCGCGGAAAATGCAAAAACAGCCGCAGCCTTCTTCGTCTCCACGAGGGCCTTGTGCAGCCGACCGGCCGGCACGTCCGTCATCAGCACGCCGACCAACTCGACGGCCGCCGTGTCGGGGTGGGCTCCCGGGGGAACGTGATAAGCGCCGAACAGCAGCGGAACGCCCCCAACGCGGCGCAGAGTGACGCTGCGCTCGCCGTCCTGCACCGGGTCCAGGGTGTACTGTCGCGGCAGCGGCCTTGTCGGCTTGGGGATCGACCCGAAGGCCTCGACGATCATTGCCAGAGTGCGCTGCGGGTCGAACTTTCCTGAAACCACCAGCGTTGCGTTGTCGGGCTGGTAATGGGTGCGGTAGAAGGCCCGCAGCCTCTCAATGTCCACTCCCTCGACATCTGCCCTCGCGCCGATGGTGCTCTTGCCGTAGTTGTGCCACTGGTACATCGTGGCCAGAGTCTTTTCAAACAGGATGCGGCTGGGATTGTTCTCTCCGATCTCCATCTCATTTCGCACCACCGTCATCTCGCTGTCGAGATCCTTCTTGTTGATGAAGGCGTTGACCATGGCGTCGGCCTGCCAGCCCAAATACCAGCGAAGGTTGTCTTCGTTTTGGGAAAAACTGGCGAAGTAGTTGGTTCGATCGAACCAGGTCGTGCCGTTGAAGCGCATCCCGCGCTGGCTGAACTGCGCCCAACCGTCCGGGTAGTTCTTCGAGCCCTTGAAGACCAGATGCTCCAGCAGGTGGGCCATGCCGGTTTCGCCGTAATTCTCGTGGCGCGAGCCCACCCGGTAGGTGACATTGACCGTCGTCGTCGGCTTGGAGTCGTCCGGGGCCAGCAGCACCTGCAACCCATTGGGCAGCCTGAACTCGATGATTCCTTCCACGGCCCTGACCGCCTGCACAGGTGGCTGCTGCGCCGCGCCCGGTGCCGATCCGGCGCCATGCGAGGCGGCGCCGGCCGATGCCGCCAATGCCACGAGGCTGAACGCCAGTGCCCATCGAGTTGATCTGTGCATGTCTGCTCCTGTTGGAATTGCTGTGCCCGCGCGATCTCATTTCGAGACGGGGTGCCGAGCGAGATCTTAGCGACCGCGCCTGGATGCGAGGCTCAGACCTTGCTGGCCGCGTAGTTTTTGATGCCGCTGCGAATTTCCTCGCAGGCGGCCTGCGGGCCTTCCCAGCCACGGACTCGAACCCACTTGCCCGGCTCCAGGTCCTTGTAGTGCTCGAAGAAATGCTGGATGGCCTTCAGACGCATCTGATTGATGTCCTCGGGCTTGTGCCAGTGCTCGTAGATGGGAAGGATCTTCGTGGTGGGCACGGCCAAGAGCTTGGCATCGCCACCCGCCTCATCCTCCATCTGCAGCACGCCCAGGGGTCGGCAGGTCACCACCACGCCGGGTGTCAGCGGATAGGGCGTGATCACCAGCACATCCACGGGATCCCCGTCATCCGACAGGGTCTGCGGCACATAGCCGTAGTTGCAGGGGTAGTGCATCGCCGTGGTCATGAAGCGGTCGACGAACAGCGCACCCGTCTCCTTGTCAACCTCATATTTGATCGGGTCGGCGTTCATCGGAATTTCGATGATCACGTTGAATTCTTCAGGCGCCTTGGCGCCGGGGGTGACGTTGTGCAGGCTCATGGCTGAAGGGTCGCATCTAGGGAAACCCCGCATTCTAGGGAAGCGGCTGTCGTGGCGCTTGCGCCCCTGGCGCGGCTACAGTTCGCCCACGTTCAGAACAAGGAGTTGCCGATGTCGACCAACGTGGCGATTTACGCCGCCCTGGCCTGTGGGGTGCTGGCAGTGATCTATGGTTTTCTGCAGCGCAGCTGGATCCTGCGCCAGGACGCCGGCAACGCGCGGATGCAGGAAATCGCGTCGGCCGTGCAGCAGGGCGCGGCGGCCTATCTGGCGCGACAGTACAAGACGATCGCGGTGGTTGGCGTGGTGCTGACCATTTTGATCGGCATCTTTCTGGACATCACCACCGCGGTGGGCTTCATCGTCGGGGCAGTCCTTTCGGGGGCCTGCGGCTTCATCGGGATGAACGTCTCGGTTCGGGCCAATGTTCGCAC
The DNA here is from genome assembly GCA_964475695.1 of uncultured Rubrivivax sp. Lineage (GTDB taxonomy): Bacteria > Pseudomonadota > Gammaproteobacteria > Burkholderiales > Burkholderiaceae_C > RFTU01. The sequence continues at coordinate 325 of CAYYYC010000102.1, read as the reverse complement.
CGCGCAGGCGGCCACCCGGGGGATCGGTCCGGCCCTTGATGTGGCCTTCAAGGGTGGGGCAATCACCGGGATGTTGGTGGTGGGCCTGGGCCTGTTGGGAGTAGGCATCTTCTTTCTGTTTCTCATCGGCAACGGCAACATGACTCCCGACAAGAGCATGTCGACGGTGCTCAAGCCGCTGCTGGGCCTGGCATTCGGGTCCTCGCTGATTTCGATCTTTGCGCGATTGGGCGGCGGCATCTTCACCAAAGGCGCTGACGTCGGCGCTGACTTGGTGGGCAAGGTCGAGGCCGGCATTCCCGAGGACGACCCGCGCAACCCCGCC
>CAYYYC010000101.1:0-7548 GCA_964475695.1 uncultured Rubrivivax sp. | reverse complement strand
TGGTCGACTTCGAGAAGGCCAAGGACAAGATCATGATGGGCCCGGAGCGCAAGTCGATGGTCATGCCCGAGGAGGAGCGCCGCAACACCGCCTACCATGAATCCGGCCATGCCCTGGTGGCGCGTCTCATGCCCAAGACCGACCCAGTGCACAAGGTGACGGTGATTCCGCGAGGCAGGGCGCTGGGCGTGACCATGCAGTTGCCCGAAGGTGACCGCTACAGCATGGACAAGCAGCGGATGCTGTCGACCATCAGCGTGCTTTTCGGCGGGCGCATCGCCGAGGAAGTCTTCATGGACCAGATGACCACCGGAGCGTCCAATGATTTTGAGCGCGCGACGCAGATCGCACGCGACATGGTCACGCGGTATGGCATGACGGCCGAGCTTGGCCCCATGGTTTATGCAGAAAACGAGGGTGAGGTCTTTCTCGGGCGCTCGGTGACCAAGACCACCAACATGTCTGAGGCCACCATGCAGAAGGTCGATCGCGAGGTGCGCCGCATCATCGACGAGCAGTACGCCGTGGCCCGGCGGCTGATCGAGGACAACCGGGACAAGATGCACGCGATGGCCAAGGCACTCCTGGAATGGGAGACGATTGACAGTGAGCAGATCGATGACATCATGGCCGGGCGTCAGCCGCGCCCTCCCAAGGACTGGTCGTCCAGCAATTCGGGTGGCCAACCCCCGTCTGCCCCGGATGTCAGCCCAGGCGAGGCAACCGCGACGGCCTAGCCGTGCAACCTGGTTGGTCTCCGCGGGGCCCGCAAGGGGCCCCGTTTCGCTTCTGGCAGGCGGGGCGGTTCGAACTCTGTCTGGATGAGCCGTTGGTCATGGGTGTTGTCAATGTGACCCATGATTCTTTCTCGGACGGTGGGTGTCATTCAGATCCCGGCGTCGCCATCGAACACGCTCGCCGACTTCTGCAGGAAGGGGCTGACATTCTTGATGTTGGAGGTGAGAGCACCAGGCCTGGAGCTCAGCCCATTTCCCCAGCCCAGGAGTGGGCCCGCATTGATCCGGTTTTGCGGGAATTGGCGCGTTGGGGTGTGCCGGTCTCAGTCGACACCCGCCACACTGAAACGATGGGGCGCGCCTTGGAGTTGGACGTGGACATCATCAACGATGTCCAGGCCCTCCAGGCTCCGGGTGCCGTGGCTTTGCTGGCTTCACATGGGCGGGCCGGCGTTTGCCTCATGCACATGCGTGGGGAGCCCAGGACCATGCAGGACAACCCGGAATGCGACGACGATCCCGTGATTGCAGTCACGCAGTGGCTTTCCGAGCGGGCTGCGCTGGTGCGGTCCGCCGGAGTCGCGGCCCAACGCATCCTTGTCGATCCCGGCATAGGATTCGGCAAGACGCCGCAGGCCAACCTCCAACTGCTGGCGCGGCAGGATGAACTGCTGGGAGCGGGCCACCCGCTGGTGGTGGGTTGGTCCCGCAAGAGCACCTTGGGCCTGATCACCGGCCGGCCTGTTTCGCAAAGGCTTGGCGCCAGTGTCGCCGCCGCTGTTCTGGCTGCGCAGGCCGGCGCCTCCGTCCTTCGTGTTCATGATGTGGCGCCCACGGTTGACGCCCTGCGCGTCTGGCGTCAGGCGCGCATGCTGCAAGCGGTCCCAACGGAGCGACAATCGCCGAATTGAACCAGCGCGCAGGGCTCAACATTGGAGGAACAGCGCCGATGATCCGCCGCCACTTTGGCACCGATGGCATCCGAGGGACCGTAGGCCAGTATCCGATCACCCCCGACTTCATGCTCCGCCTGGGCAACGCGGTGGGTCGAGTGCTGCGGAGGCAGGGGGATGGTGCCAGTGTCCTCATTGGCAAGGACACCCGTGTGTCTGGCTACATGATCGAGTCGGCTCTGGAGGCGGGGTTTGCCTCTGCGGGAGTTGATGTGCTTCTGACGGGGCCGCTTCCCACGCCTGGTGTGGCCTATCTGGCTCGCGCCCTGCGCCAGAGCCTGGGCGTGGTCATCAGCGCATCTCACAACCCCCATCCGGACAACGGCGTCAAGTTCTTCTCGGCGCAAGGCAGCAAGTTGCCCGAGTCCTGGGAGCTTGAAGTGGAGGCTGCGCTGGCCGAGCCCGCCGACTGGGCTGCTTCTGAAGGCCTGGGGCGTGCGCGGCGGGTTGACGATGCGGCAGGCCGATACATCGAGTTCTGCAAGTCAACGGTCTCGGCCCATCTGTCGCTCGGGGGCATGAAGGTTGTGGTGGATGCGGCCAACGGAGCTGCCTATCACATCGCGCCCAGTGTCTTCCACGAGCTCGGCGCGCGCGTGGTCCGCCTTGGATGTTCGCCGGATGGCCGCAATATCAATGATGGGTGCGGTGCCGCATCGCCGCAGGCGTTGGTGGCGGCGGTCAGGGAGCACAGGGCGGACCTGGGCATAGCGCTGGATGGGGATGCGGACCGTCTGCAGATGGTTGACTCCCAGGGTCGTCTGTACGACGGTGATGAGTTGCTCTACGTGTTGGCGATGGACCGTCTTGCCCAGGCGATGCCTGTGGAGGGCGTTGTCGGCACCCAGATGACCAATCTCGGCGTTGAGCAGGCCTTCAAGGCCGCGGGCATTGCCCTGGCCCGTGCACGGGTGGGCGACCGCTACGTGTTGGAGGAACTGCTGGCCAGAGGGTGGCAATTGGGCGGGGAGGGCTCTGGGCACCTCTTGGTGCTTGATCGCCACACCACGGGAGATGGCCTGGTCAGCGCCCTGCAGGTTTTGCAGGCTTTGGCCAGGCAGGGTCGAGAGCTTCGGGACTGTCTGGACGGCGTGCGTCGCTATCCGCAGAAGATGATCAATGTGCGTCTTGGGACGGCTCCTCCCTGGGTACCGGCCCGAGGCGTCGAGGAGGAGCGGCAGCGTATCGAAGCCGAGCTTGGAGAGCGAGGGCGGGTGCTGATTCGTCCGTCCGGCACGGAGCCTGTGGTGCGGGTGATGGTGGAGGCACAGGACGAAGGGCAGGCCACTGCCTGTTGCCAGCGTCTGGCGCAGGCCGTGGCGGCGGGTTGAGACCAGCCATGTCGCCTCCCTTGATCCTGGTTGTCGAGGATGAGGCGGCGATCGCCGAATTGCTGGCCATCAACCTGCGGCATGAGGGGTTCGAGGTGTTGACGGCCAGGTCGGCAGAGCAGGGGCAGTCCATGGTTGATGAAAGGATCCCGGCTCTGGCGGTGGTCGACTGGATGTTGCCCGGGCGCACGGGAATCGAGTTGCTGCGGCACTGGCGGACCAACGCCCGAACCCGCAGCCTTCCGGTCATCATGCTGACTGCCCGCGCTGAGGAGGCTGAGCGGGTCGAGGGACTCAATCTCGGAGCAGACGACTACCTGGCCAAGCCGTTTTCGGTCCGGGAGCTTCTCGCGCGCATCCGCTCGGTGCTGCGTCGACGGCAACCCGACCTTGCGCAGCAGACTCAGGTGGTCGGGGGCTTGACACTGCATCCCCTGACTCGACAGGCCAAGGCCGGCCCCATTTCCCTCAAGCTCGGGCCGAAGGACTTTCGACTGCTGCAGGTGCTCATGGCGCAGCCGGATCGTGTCTTCACCCGTGCGCAACTGCTGGACAAGGTCTGGGGAGACCATGTCGAGGTTGAAGACCGCACGGTGGATGCGCAAATCAAGCGGCTCAGGGATGCGCTGTCCCCGGCGCAGGCCCAAGGCTGCATACAGACCATCCGCAGCGTGGGCTATCGACTTGACTCGGTTGCCGCTTCATCGATCCCGGCAGGAAGCGGGTTGCCGTGAACTGGGGGCGTCTGACTCTCCGGGTGGGATTGCTGGTGGCGGCAGCCTTGCTCGGGTGGGCTCTTGGGGCCAAGGCTCACGCGCCGGCTCTGGGAGCGGTCATGGGCCTTGCAGCGATGGCCACTCTTTGGGCGCTGAGGGAGGAGTGGCGAAGCCGTCGGCTGATCGAGTGGCTTCGACGGAATTCGGACGCACCGGCTCCGGTGCTGCCTGGTCGCTGGGGAGATGTCGCCTACAACGCTGAAAGGGCTCTGCGATCGCGGGAGCGTGCACTGGCTGCCGCACAGGCTGACCACGAGCAGTTTCTTCAGGCTTTCGAAGCCACGCCGAATGGAGTGCTTCTGCTGGATTCGCACCAGCATGTGCTGTGGTGCAACAGAGTGGCCGCTGACCATCTTGGGCTCGACCCGCTTCGAGACCGGTTGCAGCTCATCACCAACCTTGTGAGACACCCCGCATTTGTGGACTACCTTCTTCAAGGGCCCCAGGATGAGCCGCTGCTCATGGGCAGTCCCAGGCACCATGGAAGTCTGAGTCTTTTGGTTCGGCGCTATGCAGCCGACAGGACCATGGTGTTGCTTCAGGATGTGTCGGCGCGTGAGCAGGCTGATGCCATGAGGCGTGAGTTTGTCTCTCATGTGTCGCACGAGATCAGGACTCCGCTGACAGTTCTCTCAGGCTTCGTGGAGACGATGACCGCCCTGGAGCTCGAAGAGCGGGAGCGGCGCAGGATCCTTGGCCTGATGCAGCAGCAGGCCCATCGCATGCAAAGTCTGGTCGCTGACCTGCTGGTGCTCGCCCGTCTGGAGGGAAGTCCGCGTCCGCCTGTGGATCGATGGATAGACCTTGACGGTCTGTTGGCTCGGCTGCAGGCGGAGGTGCAGGAGGTTTCCCGCGGGCGGCATCGCATTGAGTTTCCGCAAGCCACCCGGCTTGAGTTGGCCGCTCAGGAAACGGAAATCCACAGTGCCATCGGCAACCTGGTCCTCAATGCCGCGAGGTACACGCCGGAGGGTGGAGTCATTCGCGTCGAAGTCACACCGCTCGAAGGCGGCGGCGTCGCAGTCGCCGTGCAGGATTCCGGCATCGGCATCGCTCGTGAACACATCCCACGACTGACTCAGCGCTTCTACCGGGTCGACCCAAGCCGGTCACGGGAGACCGGTGGAACAGGCTTGGGGCTTGCGATCGTCAAACACGCGATCCAACGGCACGGCGGTGAGCTGTTGATTGAAAGCGAGCCGGGACGCGGTTCGCGCTTCAGTCTTCAGCTGCCGCCGGCGCGGGTGAGGCGGCTTGGTCCCGCTGATACACCAGCGCCGCAAAATGACGCTCTGTCGGCCGACGCACCCGCTGCTTGAATTCCCAGCCCTGCATGGTCGGAATTCCGCCCTCGCGCGTTTCCGTCAGGACGAGGATCGAGCATTGCGGCTGGATTTGGGTCAGCGGGCGTGCATCAACAGCCCAGCCGGCTTGAGCCTCGAGCGCCGCCACGTAGGCGAGTTGCATGCCTGGAGCCGCCAGGCAGTTCGGATGGCCCACGGCTTCTCGCATCCGCTCAACCCAAGGAGTGAGGCTGCGCGTGTAGTCCAAGGGGTGCAACAGCAAAGTCATGGCCAAGAGCCAGTTGAGCAGCACTCCCCCGGCCGGCAGGATGAGGCTTTTCCAGAGTGCCTTGCGCTGCCGTGAAGTTCTCCAGCGCACCAGCCACATCCAGGCCAGAGTTCCCATCAGTGCCACGGACAGTGCCAAAGGCTGAAACACGGGGCTGTAATCGGGCGCAACCGCCATGGCGTTTCGCAGGGGCGGCTCAGGCCATCCAGTCTGAAACGAGAGATAAATGGCCCACAGGCCGGCAGCCAGGCTGCTGAAGAAGAAGACCGAGAACCAGTCCACGGCTGCACTGCTGTTGCGACTCAGGGTGGGCAGTGCAAAGGCAGCGAGGACAGCCACCCCAGGCAGGGCCAGAAGCAATGCGCGGTCCGATCCTCCAACAGCGATTGCTTGGACAACCGCGACGGCCGCCATAAGCGCAGGCACGGCGATGTGCCTGCGCATCAGCTGCTGCCTCCACCGCCACAGGGTCAGGAGCGCCAATGGTGCGGTGGGCCATGTGAACCAGGCCAACAGGCGAAGAATCTGCCAAACGTCCGCCCCATCGGCCGGCCACTCGTAAGTCGAGCGGAAAGTGCCGAACTTCAGGCCCCAGGCCACGGAGGCCAGGGTACCCAAGCCGATCCACCACCGCATGGGCGTCAGCGTGGCATCGGCTGATCGCCAGGACACCAAGCAGGCGGCAACTCCGCAGGCCGCTGCGATCTCCGCCGCTCCGGAGGCAGCCAGCAGCCCAAGTGCAAGGACCGAGACGAAGGCTGCCGGCCACGGCCGCGCCGTTGGAGACGCCAGTGACCACAGCAGAAGGCAGACCGCAGTCATCTGCATCAACTCGGGTGTGGCTTCGTGCCCAAGCTGCAACAGGCCCAGGGTGGCCATGAACGCGAGCAGCGCTCCATCCGCGAGGGTGCGGGCGTAGTCGTGTGGCGCTGCCTCACCCCCAAATGCGAATGCCAGCGGCAAGGCGGCTTCGGTGCGTGCCAGGTGGTAACACGTGTGCCAGATCAGGGCCATGCTCAGGCCCAAAAGAATGAGGAATGGAAGCCGTGCCGCCAACGCGGCATCGATACCCCATGGTGACAACGTCATGATGGAGAGTGCTCCCAGGGCATGTGCCGGCAATGCGGCATCCGCGGGCAGCATTCCCAGGCTTGGGTTGAGCCATGCTGTGCGCCCCTGCGCCATGGCCAACATCACGCCGAAGGAAGTCAGCTCGGCGTTTCGCCAAGGGTCACGCCCGAACAGCCCAGGCAAAAGATACAGGCCGCAAATCAGCCACAGTCCAAGCCGCGGCAGTCGCTGGGCCGCTTCCCGGGTGACGAGGGCGGGGGTCCTGATCATCATGATTGGCCCAATCTGGGCAGGACGATTGAGCGCCGACGCCAAGAAAAGAGGGCAGCCCCGCTGCCCTCAATTCAGACCGCACCGGGCGCCCGGCCTCACTTCTTGATGTGGGCGAACTTGTTGCGGAATTTCTCGACCCGACCACCGAGGTTGTCGACGCTTTTCTGGGTTCCGGTGTAGAACGGGTGCGATTCACTGGTGGTTTCCAGTTTCATCAGGGGCAACTCCCTGCCGTCGTCCATCTTGACCGTCTCCTTGGTCTGAACGCAGGACCGGGTGACAAACTTGAAGCCGTTGGACAGATCCACGAAGCAAACGTCGCGGTACGAGGGGTGAATGCCGTCTTTCATGATGAGCCTTTCGAAACTCTGCTGCAGCCACATCCGGCGCGGAACAAGCAGGGACGCCTGGAAGGCGCTGCGCCGCCCGATGCACTTGCCAAAAGCCAAACTTTGAATTATTCCATGAAACGGTGGGTGCCCCCGGCTGGAGGCTCAGCCGCCACGGCGCATCATGTCGAAGAAATCCAGGTTGTTCTTCGACGCCTTCATTTTGTCGAGCACGAACTCCATCGCCTCAATCTCATCCATGTTGTAGAGGAGCTTTCGCAGAATCCAAGTCTTCTGCAGTATTTCCGGCTTGAGCAGCAGCTCTTCCCTGCGCGTGCCGCTCTTGTTGATCAGGATGGACGGGTAGACGCGCTTCTCGGCCATTCGCCGGTCAAGGTGAATTTCGCAGTTGCCGGTGCCCTTGAACTCCTCATAGATGACCTCGTCCATCTTGGAGCCGGTATCGATCAGGGCGGTTCCGATGATCGTCAATGATCCGCCCTCTT
>CAYYYC010000100.1:3446-7599 GCA_964475695.1 uncultured Rubrivivax sp. | reverse complement strand
GCTGTGCGGGCGTATTGCGATGCTCAAGAAGGGACGGATCGTGGCGTTGGACAGGACACAGAACCTGCTCGCCGGCACGGCCAGCACAACGCTGCGCTTCAAGACCGATCAGGACCTGCCCGAAGCAGTGGCTGCCCAGGCGCGCGTGACTGGACGCGGCGTCGAGCTGCAGGTCCACGACGCCCAGGACATCGAGAACCTCTTGGTGCGACTGCGTCAGGCAGGCGTTCGGATCGAGGATCTGGAGATAGGCCGCGCTGACTTGGAGGACGTGTTTATGGACATCATGAAAAACCCGACGCTGGGCCGGATGCCTCGGCAATCGGCATGACCAGCGGCTTTTCACTGGAGGGAGCGGGCACGCTTTTTCACAAGGAACTGCTGCGCTTCTGGAAGGTCAGCTTTCAGACGATCGGCGCACCGGTGCTCACCGCCTTGCTCTATCTGCTGATCTTTGGCCACGTGCTGGAGGACCATGTGCAGGTTTACGGCAGCGTTTCCTACACGGGGTTTCTTCTCCCAGGGCTGGTGATGATGAGCGTTCTGCAGAACAGCTTCGCCAACACGAGCAGCTCTCTGATCCAGAGCAAAGTGACGGGGAATCTCGTTTTCCTGCTGGTCACGCCGCTGTCGCATTGGGCCTGGTTCGTGGCGTATGTCGGCGCGGCGATGGTCAGAGGCCTGGCTGTGGGACTCGGAGTCTTTCTGGTCACTGCGGCCTTCGTGCCCGTGCCCTTCGTTGAGCCCTGGTGGATCGTCATCTTTGCCGCGCTGGGCTCGGCCCTGCTGGGCTCGCTGGGGCTGATCGCCGGCCTTTGGGCTGAGAAGTTCGACCAGATGGCGGCATTCCAGAACTTCATCATCATGCCGATGACGTTCCTGGCCGGCGTCTTCTATTCGATCCACTCTCTGCCCGTCTTCTGGCAGCAGATCAGCAGGTTGAACCCGTTTTTCTACATGATCGATGGATTCCGCAGGGGCTTCTTCGGCCAGTCCGATGTCCCGGTTTGGCTGAGCCTGGGCGTGGTGACGGCGGCCTTTGTGCTGGTGGCTGCGCTGACCCTCAGACTTCTGGCCGTGGGCTACAGGATCCGCGCCTGAGGGCAGGCTTGTCCCGTCGCCGGCGAGGCTTGTCCCCCGGTCGATACAATCAGGACACCATGTCCGAGCCCACTGCCCAAGAGGTCCGCAGCTACATCTCACAGGGCTTGTCCTGCGAGCATCTGGAGGTGGAAGGCGACGGCCGCCACTTCTTCGCCACCATCGTTTCGGCCGAGTTTGAAGGCAAGCCGCGAGTGGCCCGCCATCAGCGCGTCTACGCCGCTTTGGGCGACCGGATGCGCGAGCAGATCCATGCCCTGTCCATGAAGACGCTCAGCCCGGCGGAGTGGCAGGCCAAGGCCTGACTCATGGACCAACTGCTTATCCGCGGCGGGCGTCCGCTCGCCGGCGAGGTCGAGATCGCGGGGGCGAAGAACGCGGCCCTGCCCGAACTCTGTGCTGCCCTGCTGACCGATGAGCCGGTGCTGCTGCGCAATGTGCCGCACCTGCAGGATGTCTCGACCATGCTCAAGCTGCTGCGGCACATGGGCGTGGAGGTGCAGCGGCGGGACACTGATGCCGGGCAGGTCCAACTCGACGCATCGGCGCTCTCCAGGCCCGATGCGCCCTACGAGATGGTCAAGACCATGCGTGCGTCGATCCTGGTTCTCGGCCCCCTCCTGGCCCGCTTCGGCAGGGCGAGGGTGTCGCTTCCCGGCGGCTGTGCGATCGGCTCGCGACCCGTGGACCAGCACATCAAGGGTTTGAGGGCCATGGGCGCGGAAATCACGATGCAGCAGGGCTACATCGAGGCCCACGTTCCCGAGCCGGGCCGACGGCTCAAGGCAGCGCGGATCACCACTGACATGGTGACGGTCACCGGCACGGAAAACCTGCTGATGGCTGCAACTCTGGCGCAGGGAGAGACGGTTCTGGACAACGCCGCCCAGGAGCCTGAGGTGACCGACCTGGCCAGGATGCTGGTGGCCATGGGCGCGAAGATCGGAGGCATCGGCACCCGTCGCCTGGTGGTTCAGGGCGTGGAGCAGCTTCATGCGCCGCGTCATGCCCACGGCGCAGGGCACACCATCATTGCCGACAGGATCGAGGCGGGCACCTTCGCCTGCGCGGTGGCCGCCGCCGGCGGTGACGTGCTGCTGCGCGGCGCCTGTTCCGATCACATGGAAGCCGTGATCGACAAGTTGAGCCAGGCCGGAGCCCGGATTGAAGCCGTCCCGCAGGGGCTGAGGGTCAGCGCCGCCGGAAGGCCGTCCGCCGTGGGATTTCGGACCAGCGAATACCCGGCGTTCCCCACCGACATGCAGGCGCAGTTCATGGCCGTGGATTGCATCGCCCAGGGCTCGGCCACGATAACCGAGACCATCTTCGAGAACCGCTATATGCATGTCAACGAGCTGGTCCGCCTGGGTGCACAGATCGTCGTTGACGGGCATACCGCCATCGTGCATGGGGTGTCGCGCCTGTCAGGCGCACAGGTGATGGCCACCGACCTCAGGGCCTCTGCGAGCCTGGTGATTGCCGGGCTGGTGGCTGAAGGCCAGACCCTCGTGCAACGCATCTATCACCTCGATCGCGGCTACGATCGCATGGAGTTGAAGCTGCGCGGCCTCGGCGCTGACATCGAGCGCGTCAAGGGCCCTGCGGTCTGATCGCGCCGGACCACTTCCACCGGACCCAATGCGATGATCACGCTGGCGCTTTCCAAGGGACGAATATTCGAGGAGACGCTGCCCCTGCTGGCGGCGTGTGGCATTGGGGTTGCGCAAGACGCGCAGGCGTCGCGGCGGCTGATCCTGCCAACCTCGCGGGCCGATGTGCGGGTGGTGCTGGTGCGCGCCACGGATGTTCCCACTTATGTGCAGTACGGCGGCGCCGACCTTGGGGTGGCCGGCCGCGATGTCCTGCTTGAGCACGGAGGCCACAGCCTCTTCCAGCCATTGGACCTGCGGATCGCCTGCTGTCGGATGAGCGTGGCGGTGCGTGAGGACTTCGACTATGCCGCCGCGGTGCGCCAAGGCTCGCGCATTCGGGTGGCCACCAAGTACACGCACGTGGCCCGTCAGCACTTTGCCGACAAGGGTGTTCATGTGGACATGATCAAGCTCTACGGGTCCATGGAACTTGCCCCGCTGACGGGGTTGGCGGACGCCATCGTGGACCTGGTGTCCACCGGCAGCACGCTCAAGGCCAACCTTCTGCGGGAGGTGGAGACGATCATGCCGATCTCGGCGCGGCTGGTGGTCAACCACACGGCGCTCAAGACCAAGGCCGAGCAAATCCGCCCGCTGCTCCAATCGATCGAGGCGGCAGTGGCAGGCCAAGGGGCATGAGATGAAGACTGCGCTTCGCCGGTTGAGCACCTCGCAGCCCGACTTTCAGGCGAGCCTGGAAGCCTTGCTGCATTGGCCTGAAGACCAGGACCAGGCCATCGAGCAGCGGGTGTCGGAAATCATTGCCGATGTCCGGCGCAGGGGCGACACCGCGGTGCTGGAGTGCACCCGCCGCTTCGACGCGCTCGACGCGCAGTCCATGGAAGAGCTTGAGTTGAGCGGCGGGGATTTCGAGCAGGCCTTTGCGGCGATCTCTCCCCAGCAGCGGGAAGCGCTGCAGCAGGCTGCCGGCAGAATCCGCCAGTACCACGAGCGTCAATTGCAGGCCAGCGGCCTGAGCTGGCAGTACCACGACGAGGATGGAACCCTCCTGGGTCAGAAGGTCACGCCTCTGGACCGTGTGGGCATCTACGTCCCCGGGGGAAAGGCAGCCTACCCGTCCTCTCTGCTCATGAACGCGGTGCCTGCCCGCGTGGCCGGAGTGGGCGAGATCGTGATGGTGGTGCCCACGCCGCGTGGTCAGCGCAACATGCTGGTGCTGGCGGCTGCCCATGTGGCGGGCGTCACTCGGGCCTTGACCATCGGGGGCGCTCAGGCTGTGGCGGCTCTGGCCTACGGCACCGAAAGGGTCCCCAAGGTGGACAAGATTACCGGCCCGGGCAATGCGTATGTGGCCAGCGCCAAGCGGCGTGTGTTTGGCGCCGTGGGCATCGACATGATCGCCGGGCCCAGCGAGATCCTGGTGCTGGCCGATGCCAGCA
>CAYYYC010000100.1:0-3390 GCA_964475695.1 uncultured Rubrivivax sp. | reverse complement strand
GTTCAGCCAAGCCGAACACGATGAGTTGGCGCAGAGCCTCCTGCTCTGCCCGGATGCGGCATACCTCGATGAGGTCCACAGGTCGATTGATCGCCTCATCGATGGGCTCCCGCGCTCGGCGATCATCCGCTCTTCTCTCAAGGGGCGAGGAGCCCTGATCCACACCCGCTCGATGGAAGAAGCCTGCGAGATCAGCAACCGCATTGCCCCTGAGCATCTGGAGGTGAGCAGCCGTGAGCCGCGACGCTGGGAGCCGCTGCTGCGCCATGCGGGCGCGATCTTTCTCGGGGCCTACACCAGCGAAAGCTTGGGTGATTACTGCGACGGCCCCAACCATGTGCTACCGACCTCAGGCACGGCGCGCTTCTCATCGCCACTCGGGGTCTACGACTTCCAAAAGCGCAGCAGCCTCATTGAGGTCACGCGAGCCGGTGCGCAGACGCTCGGGCGGGTGGCCCGTGAGCTTGCCCAGGGTGAGGGGCTTGAGGCCCATGCCCGAGCCGCCGAAATGCGCCTGCGGGATTGACCGTGGCCACGGGCGGCGAACCACTCGGGGAAGAAGCGGCACGCCTGAAGGCGCTGCTGCGGCCGGATGTCCAAGGCCTGCACGCCTACGCGGTCCAGCCCAGCGTGGGGATGGTCAAGCTGGACACGATGGAGAACCCCTATGGCCTTCCGGCCGAGATGCGTCAGGCCCTGGGCGCCAGGCTTGCGCAGGTGGCGCTCAACCGCTATCCCGCCGACGGGATTGAGGAACTGAGGTCCGCGCTGGCCCGACACGCGCGGATGCCTGCGGATTGCAGCCTGATGCTGGGCAATGGTTCCGATGAACTCATCAGTCTCATGACCTTGGCGCTGGCAGTGCCCGGTTGCACGATCCTCGCGCCCGTGCCAGGCTTTGTCATGTACGAAATGAGCGCCAGGCTGCAGGGTGTCCGGTTCGTGGGCGTGGCGACGACCGAAGCGTTCGAGCTTGATCTCCAGGCCATGCTGGCGGCCATCGACAGACACCGTCCAGCCCTGATCTGGTTGGCCTATCCCAACAATCCCACCGCCAACCTCTGGAGTGACGCGGCGATCGACGAGATCATCCGCGCTGCGCCAGGCCTGGTGGTCATGGACGAGGCCTACCAACCCTTTGCCTCGCGTGACTCTCTGGGGCGACTGGAGCGCCATGAACATGTGCTGATCATGCGCACCCTCAGCAAGTTCGGCCTGGCCGGAGTGCGCATCGGATATCTGATGGGGCGCAGCTGGCTGGTCGGAGAACTCGAGAAACTGCGACCGCCGTTCAATGTGAGCGCGCTCAACGCGCAGGCGGCGCTTTTTGCCCTGGAGAATGCGCACGAGTACGAGCGCCAGGCCGCGCTCATCCGCAGCGAGCGGCATCGCCTCGCTGGCGCCCTGGCCAAGATCCCTGGCCTGCAGGCTCTCCCGAGCGAGGCCAACATGATCCTGCTGCGTCTGCCTGCGGGCTGCGACCCGGATCTGGTTTTCGAGGGATTGAAGGCCCGCGGGGTGCTGGTCAAGAACGTTGCTGGGCTGCATCCTCTGCTGCGGGGGTGTTTGCGGGTCACTGTGGGCACTGAGAAAGAAAATACACTCCTTTGTGACGCCCTCCAGGCTGCCATCCAGGAAAACAGAACATGACCGCCCGAATCGCCGAGGTGCACCGTCGCACCAGCGAAACCGACATCCGTGTGCGAATCGACATCGATGGCGGTGGCCTGTCGCGTCTGAACACAGGGATCGGATTTTTCGATCACATGCTCGAGCAGATCGCCCGACACGGATTGATCGATCTTGAGATTCAAGCCAAGGGCGACCTGCATATTGACGGTCACCATACGGTGGAGGATGTCGGCATAACCCTGGGGCAGGCCTTTGCACAAGCCGTGGGCGACAAGAAGGGCATTCGGCGCTATGGGCATGCCTATGTGCCCCTGGACGAGGCATTGAGCCGAGTGGTCGTCGACTTCTCCGGGCGACCTGGCCTGCACATGCGGGTCGACTTCAAATCCTCGATGATCGGGACACTGGACACCCAGCTGGTCTACGAGTTCTTTCAGGGATTCGTCAACCATGCGGGCGTGACCCTGCATGTGGACAACCTTTTCGGCGAGAACGCCCACCATCAGTGCGAGACGATCTTCAAGGCGATGGCGCGCGCACTGCGCATGGCGCTCGAGCTCGACCCCCGCATGGCGGGATTGGTTCCGTCGACCAAAGGCAGCCTCTGACCCCGATGTGGGTCACTCCTGGGGTGCTGAAGGTCTCTCTGCCCGACTGAATCCGACCCCCCCCCTGCAATTCCGGACTGCCGCCATGGCCCGCACAGTTGCCATCGTTGACTACGGCATGGGCAACCTTCGATCGGTTTTCCAGGCAGTGCTGCGCGCCGCAGCCGGCAGCGATGTCGAAGTGCAGGTGACCTCAGACCCCAAGGCGGTGGCCCGAGCCGAGCGAGTGGTTCTTCCCGGCCAGGGGGCCATGCGCGACTGCATGGGAGAGCTGCATGCCACCGGGCTGCGTGAGGCGGTTTTGCAGGCCGCCGCCACGCGGCCGCTGATGGGCGTCTGTGTAGGCATGCAGATGCTGCTGGACCGCAGCGAGGAGCAGGACACGCCCGGCCTCGGTCTGATTCCGGGAATGGTGCGACGGTTCAGGCTTGAGGGCCTGCGCCAGGCGGACGGCAGTCGATACAAGGTGCCGCAGATGGGCTGGAATCAGGCCTGGCCCTCGGGGGGTGGCAATGCGGCCTGGGGCCGCCACCCCATGTGGGAGGGAATTCCCGACGGCTCGTGGTTCTACTTCGTGCACAGCTATTACGCTGATCCGGCGCAACCCGAACACACGGCCGCCCACACGGACTATGGGGTTCGCTTGTCCTGCGCGGTGGCTCGCGATAATATTTTCGCCACTCAGTTTCACCCGGAGAAGAGCGCCGCCCAAGGACTGCGCCTTTACCGCAATTTCCTGCGTTGGAATCCCTGAACTCTGCCGACCGGCCATGCTGCTGATACCCGCCATCGATCTCAAGGACGGCCACTGCGTGCGCCTCAAGCAGGGCGACATGAACGACAGCACCACATTCTCGGAAGACCCGGCCGCCATGGCGCGCCGCTGGGTTCAGGCCGGGGCGCGACGGTTGCATCTTGTCGATCTCAACGGCGCCTTTGCCGGAAAACCGGTCAACGAAGGGGCGGTCAAGAGCATCCTGCGGGCCGTGGGCAGTGAAATCCCGGTCCAGCTCGGGGGCGGAATCCGTGATCTGGACACGATCGAGCGCTATCTGGACGACGGCATCAGCTACATCATCATCGGCACGGCCGCGGTCAAGAGCCCGGGATTTCTCAAGGATGCCTGCAGCGCCTTCGGCGGGCACATCAT
>CAYYYC010000099.1:0-7616 GCA_964475695.1 uncultured Rubrivivax sp. | reverse complement strand
CACGATGGCCGCGGTCTTGAGCTTGTCCTTGAGCTTGTCCAGGGTCTCGCGCAGGGTCTTGGCATCGGCCCCATCCAGCACCGCTGCCAGCACCTTCAGGCCCTTGACGTCCACCGCCTGCGCAACCAATTCATCGCCCTGGGCAGACGCCAACTTGCCCTTGAGGGCAGCCACTTCCTTTTCCAGGGCACGCACCTGCTCCAGCACGGCTGCAGCACGCGCGGGCACTTCGCTGGCGGCCACCTTCATGGTGCCAGCAGCCTCTCCCAAGGTGCCTTCCAACTGCTGCAGGTAGGCCAAGGCCTTCTCGCCGCACACCGCTTCGACCCGTCGAATGCCGGCGGCCACGCCACCTTCGGAGACGATCTTGAACAACCCGATGTCGCCCGTTCGCTGCACATGGGTGCCACCGCACAGTTCACGGCTGCTGCCAATGTCCAACACGCGCACCGTGTCGCCGTACTTCTCACCAAAAAGCATCATCGCGCCCACCTTCTGGGCTTCTTCGATCGGCATGACCCGCGCCTGCGCAGCGGCATTGGCCAACACCTCTGCATTCACGATGGCTTCAACGCGTGCCATCTGCTCCATGGTCATGGCTTCGTTGTGGGCGAAGTCAAAACGGGTGCGCTCGGCGTTCACCAGGGAGCCCTTTTGCTGCACATGCGCGCCCAGCACCTCCCGCAGGGCCTTGTGCATCAAGTGGGTGGCGCTGTGGTGGCGCACGGTGTGCGCGCGCTGCGCCGCATCCACGCGCGCCGTGAACCGGTCACCGACGCGAATCTCGCCTTCCATGACCCGGCCGTGGTGGCCGAAGACCGCCGCCTGAATCTTGAGCGTGTCCTCCACCACCACCCGCGTACTGGCGTTGCGCAGCTCACCGCTGTCACCGGCCTGTCCGCCGCTCTCCGCATAGAAGGGCGTGTGATCCAAGACCACCACCACGTCTTCGCCGGCACGGGCCTGCTGCACGGGGCTGCCGTCCACATACAGGGCGGTGACGTGGCTGGTTTCGCACACCAAGTGCTCGTAGCCATGGAAAGCGGTGTCGGCCCCGCTGTACTCCAGGCCTTGCTGCATCTTGAACTTGCCCGCGGCGCGGGCCTGTTCGCGCTGGCGCTGCATGGCCGCGTTGAACCCCGCCTCATCCACCTTCACACCACGCTCGCGACACACGTCGGCGGTGAGGTCCAGCGGGAAGCCGTAGGTGTCGTGCAACTTGAAGGCCGTGTCACCGTCCAGCACCGCCACCGCGGCCGCGGTACCCGGCGCACCGGCCGTGCCGCCCAGGGCAGCATCCAGGATTTCCATGCCGTTGGCGATCGTCTGGAAGAAACGCTCTTCTTCCTGTCGCAGCACCTCGGTCACGCGGGCTGCAGCCTGGCGCAGCTCGGGGTAGGCTTGGCCCATGGTCTGGTCCAAAGCCGTCACCAGGTGGTGGAAGAAGGGCTTGCGCGCGCCCAGCTTGTAACCGTGGCGAATGGCTCGCCGGGCAATGCGGCGAAGCACATAGCCGCGGCCTTCGTTGCCCGGAATCACCCCATCCACGATGGTGAAGGAACAGGCCCGGATGTGGTCGGCAATCACCTTCAACGAGGGCGACTCCGCGTCGCAGCCGCCAGGGGCTGCAGCCGCGCCACCGGCCGCATCCACCGCCACCTTGGCCGCCTTGAGCAGGTGCACAAACGTGTCGATTTCATAGTTCCCGTGCACGTGTTGCAACACCGCGGCGATGCGCTCCAGCCCCATGCCGGTGTCCACGCTGGGCTTGGGCAAGGGGTGCATCACACCATCTTCCGTGCGGTTGAACTGCATGAAGACGTTGTTCCAGATCTCGATGTAGCGATCGCCATCCTCATCGGGGCTGCCCGGGGGGCCGCCGGGAATCTCCGGCCCGTGGTCGTAGAAGATCTCGGTGCAGGGCCCGCAGGGTCCGGTGTCGCCCATCATCCAGAAGTTGTCGCTGGCGTAGCGCGCGCCCTTGTTGTCACCGATGCGGATGATTCGATCCGCCGGCACGCCGATGACCCGATGCCAGATGTCGTAAGCCTCGTCGTCCTCTGCGTAGACCGTCACCCAAAGCCGCTCCTCGGGCAACTTGAACACCACGGTGAGCAGTTCCCAGGCATAGCCGATCGCGTCGCGCTTGAAGTAGTCTCCAAAACTGAAGTTGCCCAGCATCTCGAAGAAGGTGTGGTGCCGCGCGGTGTAGCCCACATTTTCAAGATCATTGTGCTTGCCGCCGGCACGAATGCACTTCTGCGCGGTGGCGGCTCTGCTGTAGGGCCGCTTGTCGAAACCCAGGAACACGTCCTTGAACTGGTTCATCCCGGCGTTGGTGAACAGCAGCGTCGGGTCGTCTCCAGGCACCACTGGGCTTGAGGCCACGATGGCATGCCCCTTGGACTCGAAGAACTTCAAGAAGGCGTTTCGTATCTCAGCGGCGTTCATGCGCGTCCATCGGTGTCGGCAAAGCGCCTGATTATAGGAAGCGCCCTTTCGCCGGGCCCGTATCGACGGCAGCCCGCATGGACACGACATCCCCCGCGGATCACAATCGCGCCCATGGCCCTGAAACAGCTCACCGATGAACAAGTTGCCTCCTGGAGCCCGCGTCAGAAGGATCAGTGGTGGCTCGACAACGTCTTTCAGGCCCAGATGCCGCAACTCACCTTCCGCTCGGGCGTGGCGGGCTTCCTCCTGGGAGGAATTCTGGGCGCCACCGCGCTCTACATCGGGGCCAAGACAGGGATAAACATCGGCGTCGGGCTGACTTCGGTCATCCTCGCATTCGTCATCTTCCGCGCGATGGCGGCCAGCGGCATCGCGCGAGACCTGACCATCCTCGAGAACAACTGCACCCAGTCCATCGCCACGGCGGCGGGTTATGTGGTGGGCCCCCTGTTCTCCAGCCTGGCGGCGTACATGCTGGTCACCGGCGTGGTGGTTCCCTGGTGGCAGCTGATGGTCTGGATGGTGGTGGTCTCAACCATCGGCGTGCTGCTGGCCTTTCCGATGAAGCGGCGCTTCATCAACCAGGAACAGTTGCCCTTCCCCGAAGGCCGAGCCTGCGGCGTGGTGCTCGATTCCCTCTACAACGGTCAGGCCAGCGAGGGCGTCTTCAAGGGTCGGCTCCTGGCCGTGAGCGCCGGGATCGCCGCGCTTTTTCAGCTCATCGTCAGCGACGGTTGGATGAAGCTGCTTCAGTTCAAGCTGCTGGCCATGGACCGGTGGGCCGCGATGACGAGCCCGTGGGTGTTCCATGAGCGGCTGGACACCTACTACTACGACTGGGCAATCAAGGCGGAAGCCTGGATTCCCAAGATCCTGGGCATCGACCTGCGGGTGCTTGGCCTTCGGTTCACGCTGGACATGGCCTTGGTGGGCGTCGGCGGCCTGATCGGCCCGGTCGTGGCTACCAGCTGCCTGCTGGGCGCCCTCATCAACTTTGCGGTGCTGGCCCCGCTGATGATCAACTGGGGCGACATTGCCCCGCGGCTGAACGCGGCAGGTCAGGTGATACCGCTGAACCGTACCGAAATTGTCAACCAGTGGTCGATGTGGTGGGGCGTGACGATGATGGTGGCCGGCTCGCTGGTGAGCCTTCTGGCCAAGCCGGAGCTCTACAGCGGTCTTTTTCGGGCGCTGAAGGGTTCGGCACGCGTCGAGGCGGCAGGCGCCGGCCACTCGGCCGGGGTTCCCGACCCCCTGCGGGACATCGAGGTGCCCCTGTGGGTCTCCTGGGTGGGGGTGCCCGCCTTCAGCATGCTGGGCGCCTGGGTCACACACGTCTTTTTCGGCGTGCCCCTGTGGATGGCCCTGGTGAGCCTGCCGCTGATCTTCCTGCTGACCCTGATCTGCACCAATTCCATGGCGCTCACTTCCTGGACCCCCACCGGCTCGCTGTCAAAGATCACCCAATTCAGCATGGGCGCGATCGATCGCGGCAACCCGGCCAGCAATCTGATGCCCGCAGCCATGACGGCCGAGATCGCGGCCAATGCCGCCAACCTGCTGTCGGACATCAAGCCCGGCTACATGCTGGGCGGCAGGCCTCGACACCAGGCCATCGGACACCTCATCGGGCTGCTGTCGGGTGTCCTGTGCTGCGTTCCCCTGTTCTTCCTGCTGTTCCTTCCCCCCGATGCCCAAGGCGTGCGTCACACCGCCACACTGGTCTCCGAAGCATTCGCCATGCCGGCGGCGCTGCAGTGGAAGGGGGTGGCCGACATGATCGCCGGCGGACTTCAGGGCCTGCCCAACTCGGCGCTGTGGGCGATGGCGCTGGCCGTCGTGGCCGCCGTCTTGATTGAGTCTCTGCGCGTCGTCTCCCAGGGCCGCTTCCCGCTGTCATCCGTCAGCATCGGGCTCGGAGTTGTGCTGCCGCCAGAGGCCACGCTGTGCATGTGGCTGGGTGCCATGCTGTTCTGGGTCATGAGCCGGCGCCACCCTCAGCCCGGTACGCTCGGCCATCGCCGCTGGGTGGATGGCTGTGAACCCGTCTGCGCCGGCCTGATCTCCGGAGCCGCGCTTGTGGGGATCGGCAACGCGATTGTCAATGTGGTGCTGAATTGACCCTGAGAGTGCGGGCGCCGGCGGCTTGATTCAAACTCGCACCCGTCTCGCTCAAACCTTTTCTGGAATCCCGAAGGAGTCCGCCATGGACATGAAGGCTTCACCACTTGCAGTGCTCCAGGACCCGTCCCTGCTGCGCACCGGCGCGCTGCTCAACGGCCAATGGACCGCATTGGCCCAACGCTTTTCGGTTCACGATCCGGCCACCGGTCTGGAGTTGTCGCAGGTGGACAACGCGGGGCCGCAGCAGGCGCGCGACGCCATCGCCGCGGCCCAGGCAGCCTGGCCCGCTTGGCGCTCGCGTCCTGCCAAGGAAAGGTCGGCCGTGCTGATGAAGTGGTTCCACCTGATCCTCCAGCATGCTGACGACTTGGCGCGCATCATGACCGCAGAACAGGGCAAGCCATTGGCCGAGGCCCGCGGTGAAGTGGTCTATGGCGCAAGCTTCATCGAGTGGTTTGCCGAGGAAGCCAAGCGGGTTTATGGCGAAACCATCCCCACGACCGATCCGACCAAGCGGTTTATGGTGCTCAGGCAGTCCATTGGCGTGTGCGCGGCCATCACGCCCTGGAACTTCCCGATCGCCATGATCACCCGCAAGGTCGCGCCTGCCCTGGCCGCCGGTTGCCCCGTGGTGATCAAGCCCGCCGAACAGACGCCTTTGTCAGCGCTGGCTGTGGCGGAATTGGCCCAACGCGCCGGCATGCCCGCCGGTGTGCTCAACGTGCTTCCTGCCGATGCCGCCCAATCCGTCGAGATCGGGCATGTGCTGTGCGACTCCGACGGGGTTCGGCATCTGTCCTTCACCGGGTCCACAGAGGTTGGCCGGATCCTGATGCGCCAGTGTGCCCCGACGATCAAGAAGCTCAGCCTGGAGTTGGGGGGCAACGCCCCGTTCATCGTGTTCGATGACGCCGATCTGGACAGCGCGGTCGAAGGCGCGATGGTCAGCAAGTACCGCAATGCCGGGCAGACCTGCGTGTGCGCCAACCGGCTTTATGTGCAGGATGGCATCTACGATGCCTTCGTCTCGAGGCTGGCTGAGCGCTCCCGGAGCATCAAGGTGGGCAATGGCTTCGAGCCAGGCGTCACGCAAGGCCCCCTGATCGACGCCCAGGCCATGGCCAAAGTGGAGGCTCACGTGGCTGATGCCCTGGCCAAAGGAGCGCAGCTTGTGGCCGGAGGCCAGCGCATCGGCGAACGCTTCTACACGCCCACGGTCCTTGCTCAGGTGACCTCCGACATGCGTTGTGCGCGCGAAGAAACCTTCGGCCCGGTGGCGCCGGTCTTTCGCTTTGAGACCGAGGCTCAGGCCATCGAACTGGCCAACAGCACCGAGTACGGGCTGGCGGCCTACTTCTACAGCCGCGACATCGGTCGCGTCTTCCGTGTCGCTGAGGCTCTGGAGAGCGGCATGGTGGGCATCAATACGGGCATCATTTCCGCGGCTGAAGTCCCCTTCGGCGGGGTCAAGCAATCGGGCCTTGGGCGGGAAGGCTCGTCCCACGGGATCGAGGACTATGTGGAGATGAAGTACCTCTGCCTGGGCGATGTGCTGAAGTGAAGCGCTCCGCCATTCTCATGGTGCTGGGGCTTTTCGCATCGGCTTCAGCAGCAGGTGGCGCCGACATGCAGCCCGTCGGCCGGTTTGAAATTGACCGCACGGAGGTCACCATTTCGGCCTTTCGCGCCTTTGTGCAAGCCACCGGCATCCGCACCAAGGCCGAGCGCGAGGGCGGCAGCCTGACCTATGAGGGCGGCTGGGAAAAGCGCAAGGGCTGGGCATGGCACTCGCCCTACGGCACGGCCGGAGCGGGAGACGAGCCGGCCGTGCATGTCACCCATGGCGAGGCGCAAGCCTACTGCCGCTGGGCGGGCAAGAGGCTGCCCACCGAGGCCGAATGGCGGGAAGCGGCCTACACCGAGCACCGCCTCCAGCCGCCGCCCCCATGGGTCAATGGCCGAACCTATCCCTACCCCACCGGCGAGTCGCCACGGGGGGGCCATTGCCTGGCAGACTGCGGAACCGGGGGCCGGCCCGTGGCCCATGCCGTGACCAGCCGCGGGCGAGGCCATGCCCCAGTGGCCAGCACCCCTGCGGGAGTCAACGGACTGTTCGACATGGGCGCCAATGTCTGGGAGTGGGCAGACGGTGGCCCCGGCAGCGAGCAGCCCACCCTGGGGGGCTCCTGGTGGTATGGCGCCGGGCCCATGCACCGAGACCACCGCGCCACCAAACCCGCCGACCTGTCGGTGGTCTATGTCGGCTTTCGCTGCGCGCGCAGCCGCTGAGTCCGCCCGAGGCGCGTGGCGCTAGACCGCCCCGGAAACCCTCGCCGCAATGGCGCGGCCCACCGCCTCGGTTCCTGCGGAGCCACCCAAGTCGGGCGTGTGCGGCCCGACTCGAATCACCTCTTCGATGGCGCTGACGATGGCCGCTGCGGCCGACGCCTGCCCCAGGAAATCCAGCATCAGAGCTCCAGACCAGATCATCCCGATCGGGTTGGCGATGCCCTGCCCAAAGATGTCCGGCGCCGAGCCATGGACCGGCTCGAACAGCGAGGGGAAATGACGCTGCGGATTGAGATTGGCCGATGGAGCAATCCCGATCGTGCCCGTGGTGGCCGGCCCCAGGTCCGAGAGGATGTCGCCAAAGAGGTTGGTGGCTGCGATCACATCGAAGCGTTCGGGCTGAAGCACCAGTCGGGCACTGAGGATGTCGATGTGGTGGGCCTCCACCGCCACATCCGGGAATCCCTGGGCGACCTCCCGGCAGCGCTGATCCCACCAGGGCATGCTGATGGCGATTCCGTTGCTCTTGGTCGCCAGCGCCAGCCGCTTTCGCGGGCGCGAGCGCGCCAACTCAAAGGCAAAGTTGAGCAGGCGCTCGGAACCCCGGCGGGTGAAGATCGCCTCCTGGATCACGAACTCCCGGTCGGTCCCTTCGAACATCACGCCTCCGGCCGCGGTGTATTCGCCCTCGGTGTTCTCGCGCACGATCAGGTAGTCGATCTCGCCAGGCCGGCGACCGGCCAATGGGC
>CAYYYC010000098.1:0-7649 GCA_964475695.1 uncultured Rubrivivax sp. | reverse complement strand
GATCAAGGTCGAGCGCCCTGGCTCGGGAGATGACACCCGCGCCTGGGGCCCGCCCTGGCTGCGCAGCGCCGACGGCGGCAACGCGCGCGATTCCACCTACTTCGCCGCGGCCAACCGCGGCAAGAAGTCGGTCACCCTGGACATCAGCCGGCCTGAAGGGCAGCAGATCATCCGCGAGCTGGCGGCGATCAGCGATGTGCTGGTGGAGAACTACAAGATTGGCGACCTCAAGCGCTATGGCCTGGACTACGAGAGCCTGCGCGCGGTCAATCCGGGACTGGTCTATTGCTCGATCACCGGCTACGGCCAGACAGGGCCCAGCGCCCACAAGCCCGGCTACGACTTCGTCTTCCAGGCGCTGGGCGGGCTCATGAGCATCACGGGCGAGCAGGACGCCCGGGGGGGTGGAGCGCAGAAGGTGGGTGTGGCCCCCGGTGTGGATGACCGGGATGTACGCCTCGGTGGCGATTCTGGCCGCGCTCAACCACCGCACGGTCAGTGGCAAGGGGCAGTACATCGACATGGCGCTGCTCGATTGCACCGTGGCCCTGGGGGGCAACCAGGTCACGGGCTACTTTGCCACTGGCAAAGCGCCCGGGCGCTACGGCAACGCCCACGCCAGCCTGGTGCCCTATCAGGTCTTTCAGACCGCCGATGACGACATCGTCGTGGCCGTGGGCAACGACACCCAGTGGCAGCGTTGCTGCCAAGCGCTCGAGCGGCCCGATCTCGCCGCCGACCCGCGCTGGGCCGCCGTGACCGGCCGAGTGACCGGCCGCGCACAGTTGGTGCCCGAGTTGGAGGCCACGATGCGCACGCGCCGAGCGCTCGACTGGATCGCCCGGCTGGAGGCTCAGGGCGTTCCCTGCGGCCGCATCAACGACTATGCGCAGGTGTTCGAAGACCCTCAGGTGCAGCATCGCGCGCTGCGGGTGGACCAACGGCGGCCCGATGGCGGCGTTGTTTCCACCATCGCCAGCCCGTTGCGTCTGACCGGCACGCCCCCAAGCCAGGACAGGGCACCGCCCCTGCTGGGTGATGCGGTCGATGAGGTGCTCGGCAGTCTGCTCGGGCGCTCCGCGCAGGAGATCGCACAATACCGCGACCGGGGCATTGTCTGAGTCTCCCGGGCCGGCCCATCCCATCCCCATCCCCATGAACGCCTTTCCGGCGCTTGCCAGGCAAATGCTGCGCTACGCCGGCGTGGGCGGGTTGTCGGCCATCTTTCACTACGGCACCCTGATTGTTGCGGTGGAGTGGGGCGGCATGGAACCGGTGCCCGCTTCGGCCGCGGCCTCGGCGGTGGGCGCGGTGGTCAACTACGCGCTGAACTATCACTTCACTTTCGCCAGCCAGCGCTCCCACGCGCAGAGCCTGCCGCGGTTTCTGGCCGTGGCCTTGAGCGGCGCCGCGCTCAACATTGCGCTCATGGCCCTGGGGGTGGAGCTTTTGGGCATGCACTACCTGCTGACCCAGGTCATCGCCACCGGCATCGTCTTCTTCTGGAACTTTCTGTGCAACCGGGCGTGGACTTTTGGCGCGAAGACGGCGCCTTGAGCGCCGCGCCGTTCAGAGCCTGAGCACCAGGCGCGCGGCAGCCAGGTCTTCCAGCGCGGTGCCCACAGACTTGAACATCGTGATGTCCGCCGGGCCGTGACGCCCTTGGCAGTGCCCGCTGAGAAGGTCGGCAAGGTCACCGGCGATGTGGGCGCTGGTGATGGCGCCACTGCGCAGCGGTTGCACCACATCGCCGGCTTCTGCCCCGGCGCCTTCACGGGTGTCCACGATGATGCGGGCGCGGGCGGCAGCGGCATCGTCGGCTTCCCGCATGTCGGGGCGAAAACCGCCCACCAGATCCAGATGCGTGCCAGGGGCCAGCCAGCGGCCCAGCACCAGGGGTTCGGCGGCGGTGGTGGCACAACAGACGATCTGCGCGCCGCCGACCGCCGGCTCGAGGTCAAGCGCCGCCTGAGCCGGCAGGCCCTCGCGCGCCAAATCAGCCGCCAACGCTTCGGCGGCTGCGGCTCGCCGTCCCCAGACCTGCACCGTCCGGATGCCCGGACGCAGCGCGCAGTGCGCCTGCGCCATCCAGGCGGCCAGCCGCCCCGTGCCCACCACCAGCAGCGTGTGCGCATCGTCGACCGCCAGATGCCGGGCGGCCAGCGCCGAGGCGGCCGCCGTGCGCCGCAGGGTCAAGGCCTCGCCATCGAGCAGGGCCAGCGGGTGACCGGTGCGGCGGTCCATCACCACCACGCTGGCCTGCACGGTGGCCGGCGCCTGCGGGATGACGGTCACCAGCTTGGTGATGATCAACTCGTCATCCCAGGCGGGCATCAACAGCAGCGTGTCCTGACCGGACAGCCCATGCCCGTGGCGCAGCGGCACTTGAGCGCCGCGCCTGAAGGCCTGGGCCAGCGCATCGGCCAACGCCGCCCAGGGCAGGGCCTGGTGCACTTCTTTCGCTGAGTAGACTGCCGTCATGGCACCCAGTGTAGACAGTGATGTGCTTTGCACTCCGGGACGCGGGCAGGTGGTCATCATCGGCGGGGGTGTCATGGGCGCGGCCACGGCCTGTTTTCTGGCGCGAGACCACGGCTGCGCCGTCACCGTGCTTGAGCGTGACCCGCTCCTGCGCCGGGCCTCCAGCGCTCTGTCGGCCAGTTCCATACGCCAGCAGTTCAGCACTGAAGTCAACATCGCGCTGTCGGCCTGGAGTCTGGCCTTCCTTCACCGCCTGGCCCAGGAACTCGGGGTTCCGGGTGAGCCGCCGCCGGCCATTGGCCTGGTCGAGCCGGGCTACCTGTTTCTGGCGTCGCCCGCTGGCGTCGGCGTGTTGCAGGCGAACCATGCGGTGCAGCGCCGGTCGGGAGCCGATGTGGCGCTCCTGGGCCCGGCCGAGCTCGCCCGGCGCTTCCCCTGGATGAATGTGGAAGGTGTTGCGGCGGCGTCGCTCGGGCTCAGTGGCGAGGGGTGGTTTGACGGACCTGCGTTGCACCAGGCGTTTCGGCGCAAGGCTCGGGCCTGCGGCGTGCGATTCATCCACGCCGAAGCCTCAGGGTTCGAGTCGCGCCAAGGCAGTTTGGTGCGGGCTGTGCTGACGCGGGATGGCCGGCGCTTGGACTGCGATGCGGTGGTTCTGACCGCGGGCGCCTGGTCCGCCCCCCTGGCCGCCGAGCTTGCAGTGCCTCTGCCCGTGGCGCCCAAGAAGCGCGATGTGTTCGTTCTCGACAGCCCGGTGGCGCCCCTGGACCGCTGCCCTCTGGTGATCGATCCCTCCGGCGTGTGGTTTCGGCCCGAAGGGAGCGGCTTTCTGGCCGGCGCGCCGCCAAGGCCGGTGGGTGAGGGTGGCATGGGCGATCCTGACGAGCCCGACCTGGAGGCCGTCGACCATGGGCTTTTCGAGGAGGTGATCTGGCCGGCGCTCGCGCGCCGCGTTGCAGGGATGCAGGCCCTGCGCGTCCGTTCAGCCTGGGCGGGGTATTACGAAATGAACACCTTCGACCACAACGGGCTCGTCGGGCGGCTGCCCGGGTGGAGCAATGCCTACACGGCTTGCGGCTTCTCGGGCCACGGCATGCAGCAGTCGCCCGCCGTGGGCTGCGCGCTGGCTGCCCTGATCGTCAACGGGCGCTGCGATGCGCCGGACATTGCGGCGCTGGATCCGGCGCGAATATCCCGCGGCCAACCACTGCTCGAGCGCAATGTGATTTGAGGAAGGGCGCGGCCCCGGGGCATCGGCAGCCGGCGACTCACTGCAACACGCTGTAACCACGCCCCGCCATGCAACGGCGGATGATGTTGCGCTGGGATTCTTCCCCCTGGCTGGCGGCGGAGACGGCGCCGGCCACAGCCCCCACCCGCGCGCTCCCGGCCCGGTCGTAGTGGCGGCCGCCGGCCGCTGCCAAGGCCGCCCCCAGCAAGGCTCCCGCCGCAGCGCCGGCCACGGCCGAATCGCCGGCGCCGGCCACCTGAGTGGCGTAGCCCTGGCACTCCCTGAGGTCCGTTTCGTATCGGTAGGGGTTCACGCCCCGGGTGTCAACGATCGGGCGGTAGTTGGCGCCGGTGGTCGCGCAGCCCACCGTGCTGGCCACGGCCACCACCGCAATCGCCCGAGCCACCCAACGCGGCCACCGTGCATTTCCCTTCATGGCGTTGCTCCTGTCTTGATCGAATGATTCCCGAAAGTCTAAGCCCTCGGGGCAAGCGGCTCAATCTTCGCGGATCCCGCGCGCACACGAAATCGTGCGAGGGTTTCAACCTCGGATTGAGGCGCCTCCACCGTGTCCACGGCGCGCAGATGCACCAGCAGTTCCTGGGCATTGACATCCATCAGCCCATAACCCCGGCGGAGTCCCTCGGCGTAGGTGAAATGCGGGTTGGCCTTGAGGCGGGCCTGGGTGTTGCGCCCACCGTTGGGGCTGGTGATGCTGGTGCCGCAGAACTCCACACCCAGCGCCTTGCTGCGCGGGTTTGCGTAGTCCTGGAGGATGGCTCCCACCCAGTTCTCGTGCACATCACCCCCCAGCACCACCAGATTGCCCACGCCATGATGTTGCACCGCCTGCAGCAGCCGCGCGCGGGCTGCCGGATAGCCGTCCCAGCCGTCATTCCAGACGCGCGCGGGCCGATCGCCACCGCTGCTCACCTGGCGCTGCCCGAACAGCGTGCTCTGGCCGATGAGCGTCCATGTGGGTGCGGGCAAGGAGGCCAGCTGCCGCTCGAGCCAGCGCTCCTGTTCCGCCCCCAGCATCGAGCGGTTCTCGTCGGCCAGCGTCGGGCACTCCTGCGGCACGATGTACTCTGACCCAAACCCGGGGCTGCGGGTGCAGGCTTGCGCGCTGCGGTACTGGCGGTTGTCGAGCATCAGAAGGCTCAGCAGGCGTCCGTGGCGGCAGCTTTGGTAGATCCTCAACTCCGCGCCACGGCTCAATCCCTCGATGCCCTCCGTCAGGCTCGATGCCCGCAGGGGCATGTGCTCGTAGTAGGCCTGATAGGCGTTGGCGCGTCGCCTGGGGAAGTCGGTGTCCGGGCCGTGTGTTCCCGGGATCAGCCCGGCATAGTCGTTCTGAACCTCGTGGTCGTCCCAGGTCAGCACCCAGGGGCATGCCGCATGGGCTGCCTGCAGGTGAGGGTCCGTCTTGTACTGCGCGTGGCGCCTGCGGTAGTCGCTCAGGCTGATGCACCAGCTGCCGGTGTGCGATCGAACGGCCGTGCGGCGTGGTGCTCCCTCGTAGATGTAGTCGCCCAGAAACAGAACCAGATCCGGCGCATCGGCCACGAGGTGCGCGTATGCGTTGAAATGGCCGTGCTCCCAATGCTGGCAGGAGACAAATGCCAAGCGCAGTGCGCCCGGGCTCTGTGATGCCGGGTTGGCCAGCGTGCGGGTTCGGCCGGTCGGGCTGACATGGTCGCCCACCCGAAAGCGGTAGAAGAACCACTGGTTCTCGGGCAGGCCGCCGACCTCGGCGTGCACCGAGTGCGCCAGGGCGGCCACCGCGTTGGAGACCCCGGAGGCGACGATGCGCGTGAACCCTGAATCGCCGGCAAGCTCCCACTTCACGGGAATGTTGTGCTCCCCCAGTCGCGTGCCCAGCAGTCCCTCATCCAGCAGCCGGGTCCACAGCACCACGGACGATTCAGTGGGCGAGCCGCTGGCCACACCGAGGGTGAAGGGATTGTTTCGTGAGCTGTATTGCGCCCACGCCGCCGAGGCGGGAAGCGCAGCCGTGGCGGCCAGCAGGTGCTTGAGCCACCCGCGGCGGTCGGTCGACCACACGGAATGCGGGTTCGGCAACTTCATCCCCGGATTGGACCATTGCATCGCAAGCTGCGCCGCAACTCGGTAAAAATGCTTCTATAATTTTAGAAATATGAATGAAAAAACCGCGCTGACTGCGTTGGCTGCCCTGTCTCAGGGTGCTCGGCTGCGTGTCTTCCGGGCTCTGGTGGGGGCCGGCCCTGAGGGCATGACTCCCGGCGCGCTGGCCGCTGTGCTGGACATCCCGGCCTCCACTCTGTCCTTTCACCTCAAGGAGTTGTCGCATGCCGGCCTGGTCCACATCGAACGCGACGGGCGCAACCTGCACTACCGCCCCGTTCTGGATCACATGAATGAACTCCTGGCCTACCTGACGGACCACTGCTGCCTGGGTCGGCCTTGCGCTCCCGCTCCCGCTCGCACCAGGCGGCGCAGCATTTGTTGACCGCACGCCATCCACGCCCAAACCGCCATGACGACTCACATCCTGATCCTTTGCACCCACAACTCGGCCCGCAGTGTGCTGGCCGAGGGCATGCTCAACCACTGGGCCCATGTTCTTGGACAGGATGTGAAGGCCCACAGCGCCGGCAGCGCGCCCAAGGGCCAGGTCAATCCCGTCGCACTGGAGGTGCTTCAGGCGGCGGGGGTCGAAACCAAGGGGTTTCGCAGCAAGAGTTGGGACGAGTTCACAACCGCCGACGCGCCGCCCCTGTCCATCGTCATCACGGTGTGCGACAGCGCTGCGGCTGAAGCCTGCCCAGTGTTCTTCGGTGGCCAGGGGCAACCGGTGAAAGCGCATTGGGGCTATCCGGACCCTTCCAACGCTGGCGGCGGTCCGCAGGGCCAGCGTCAGGCGTTCGAACTGACCCGCCAGGCCCTCGGCTACCGAATGCTGCAGCTTCTGCAGCTTCCGCTGCCCCGGTTGGGCAAGCCCGCATTGGAGCAGGCCCTTGCCCAGATCGCCCGGAGCTGACATGAGCCTTGCGCAAAAGCTGACCAGCGAAGCCCTCGGCACCCTGTTGCTGCTGGCTGTCGTCATCGGCTCCGGCATCATGGCTGAGCGGCTGGCCGGCGGCAACGCCGCCATCGCGCTGCTGGCCAACACCGCCGCCACGGTGGGCGGCCTGTACATCCTGATTGAGATCTTCGGCCCTGTCAGTGGGGCGCACTTCAATCCGGCCGTCAGCGCGGTGATGGCCTGGCGCGGCGACTTGCCCAAAGCGTGGCTTGCGCCCTATGCGGTGGCGCAGTTGCTGGGTGCGGTGCTGGGCGCGTGGTTGGCTCATGCCATGTTCGACATGCAGTGGCTGCAGTTTTCGGAGAAGTCGCGCACCGGCATGGGGCAGTGGGTTGCCGAGTTCGTGGCCACCGCCGGGCTGCTGCTGGTCATCCTGCGCGCGCCCGCTGGCCGCGCCGCGCCGATGGTGGCCGCCTACATCGGTGCGGCCTACTGGTTCACGGCGTCGACATCCTTTGCCAATCCCGCCGCCGTCTTTGGACGGATGTTCAGCGACACCTTCGCCGGGATCGCGCCCGGCAGCGCCGCCGCCTTCGTCATTGCCCAGTTCCTGGGCGCAGGCGTTGGCGCGGCCGTGCACCGGTGGCTTCAGGAGCGCAGAACAACGGCTGGCGCTTCCAGCCGGGGCCGCCACTGAAAACGCCAGTGGGCGCGCGCTTCAGCGCCCACGCTCCTGCTGCGGCACCTTCACCAGCCGGGTGGTGTCGTAGCCCATGGCCTTGACCCTCGCCACCAGCGCAGCGTAGCGCGCCTCGTCGATCGTTGGCGTGCGCGCCATGATCCAGACGTAGTCCCGGGCACTGCGGGCGATGATCGTCTCGGTGTACTGGGCGTCGACATGCGAGATGACGAACTCGGCCTTGATCGGCC
>CAYYYC010000097.1:0-7678 GCA_964475695.1 uncultured Rubrivivax sp. | reverse complement strand
GCGCACGCTGATTCAGGCCGACAAGCGTGCGGTGGCCGAGGTCAAGGTGGTGGATGAGCCGGTGACAGTGGTTGTGAGCCTCAAGGGCTGGGTGCGCTCGCTCAAGGGCCATGAGGTCGATGCCGCGCTGCTGCAGTTCAAGTCGGGCGACGCGCTCTATGGCACTTTCGCCTGCCGCAGCGTGGACACGCTGGTGGTCCTGGGCAGCAACGGGCGAGCCTATTCGGTGCCGATTGCCCAGTTGCCCGGCGGTCGGGGCGATGGGGCGCCCATCACCACTTTCATCGAGTTGGAGAGCGGCACGCAACCCGCGCACTATCTGGCGGGCCCGGGGGATACCGCGCTGCTTCTCGCCGGCACGGGGGGGTGTGGCCTCATGGCGCGGCTGTCGGACCTCCAAAGCCGCCAGCGCGCCGGCAAGGCCTTCCTGGCGCTGGAGGCGGACGAGCAGTTGCTTCCCCCGGCGATCGTGCTTTCGGCGCACGGCTCGGTGGCGGCGCTCAGCCTGGACGGTCGCCTTCTCGTGTTCTCGGTCTCAGAGCTCAAGGTGCAGCCCGGCGGTGGACGCGGCTTGACGCTCATGGAGGTGGATGCGAAGGCGCCGCTGGTGTCGGTGTGCACTTTCGGCTCGGCAATTCAGGTTCTCGGGCAAGGGCGTGGGGGCAAGGAAAAACAAGACAAGCTTCAAGGGGCCGGTCTTGCGGCCCATGCGGGCAAGCGCGCGCGCAGGGGACGCAAGGTCGAGGGCTTTGTCCGTCCCATGCGGCTTCTTCCACTGGGCTGAACCAGGGCCATCGACGGGGTCAGGATGATCACGCTCTACGACTGTGTTACCGCACCGAGCCCTCGCCGGGCAAGGATCGTTCTGGCTGAAAAGCGAATCGCCCACGAAACGGTGCAGGTTGACCTTGCCAGGGGCGAACAGCTCGGGCCGCAATTTCGCGCCATCAATCCCTTGTGCACCGTTCCTGCCCTGCGCCTTGCGGATGGCACCGTCCTTTCGGACAACGCGGCCATCGAGGCCTGGGCTGAGGCTGTGCAGCCCCACCCGCCGCTGTTCGGAGACACCCCGCTGGCCAGGGCCGAGATCGCAAGTTGGCACTGGAGAGCCGAGTTCGAGGGCCTGCAGGCGGTGGCCGAGGGCCTTCGCAATGCGTCTTCCGGCATGGTTGGCCGTGCGCTGAGCGGACCGCGGAACTTCGAGCAGATTCCCGCGCTCGCTGAGCGCGGCGTGCAGCGAACCGCACTTTTTCTCGACACCCTGCAGCAGAGGCTTGAGGGGCGGGACTATCTTGCCGCCGACTTCTTCAGCATCGCCGACATCGTGGCCGCGGTGGCCGTGGACTTTGCGCGCATCGTGCGCGTCAAGCCGGGACCGCAGCACCCCGATCTGCTGCGTTGGCGCACGGCGCTGGGCTTGCGCCCGTCCATGGCAGCCTGAGCGTTGGGCGCACCCCTGGCCTGAATCCCGGGGCTGTGGCGACTTCAGTCCTGGCCCCGGACCGCGGGCGCTGAGCCCGCCGACCGTGTGGCCCGCCAGGCGGAGTGGGCCGCCGCCAGGCCCAGCCCCAGGAACAGGGCAGCGCTCCAGAATTCGTAGGGGATCCCAAGCAGCCAGGCTTTGGCCTCCAGGCAACTTGCCCGAGGCTGAAACACATCGGGAGCGAGCGCGTCCAGCCTGCTGGCGGCAAGGAACCGGTCGGCCCAGGTCAGGTTGCACGCGGCCGACTCGGCTGCCACAAAGTGCTGCCACAACGCAGCAGCCAGGCCGCAAATTGCCAGCAGGGTGCGCAGAGCTGAGCCAGCCGTGTTCAGCGCCCGGCCGGCGCTGCCCAAATCCACTGGCGTGACAGCGTGCCGGAGCCCGACCTGCAGCAGGGCGGACTGCAGCAGCGCCACGACGGCAAGCACCAGGAAGACGAGACGCTGCAGGACGCACCAAGGGCAGGGCTGCATGCCGTAGACATGCTGCGAAACCAGCGCGGCAGCCAAGGCGGCCAGCGCGATCGCCGCGCACGCCAAGGGCTCCAGCGTCCTCAAGCCGGGTCGACCTCGGCGATGAGCTCTATCTCCACGCATGCGCCCAGCGGAAGCTGTGCCACCCCGAAGGCGCTGCGCGCATGCGCGCCCGCCTCGGCGCCGAACACTTCGATGAGCAGTTGTGAGCAGCCATTGGTCACCAGATGCTGCTCGGTGAATTCGGCCGTGCTGTTGACCAGGCTCATGACCTTGACGATGCGACGCACCTTGTTCAGCTCACCCACCGCAGCCTGGAGGGTGCCCATCAGGTCAATGGCCACTGCGCGGGCGGCGGCTTGGCCTTCGGCGGTGCTGATGGTGGCCCCGAGCTGCCCAACCCAAGGCTTGCCATCCCGCTTGGCGATGTGGCCCGAGACGAAGATCAGCGGGCCGCTGCGCACGAAAGGGACATAGGCTGCCGCGGGAGCAGCCACGGCCGGAAGCGTGATGCCCAAGGCACGAAGGCGCAGGGCGGGGTCGTTTGCACTCATGGGCATGCCTCCCAAGGGGGTGTCGAAGTCAAGCGCCGAATCCTACATTGCAGTGATGAGCCGAGCCGGCGTTGGGGTGTGGGTGGCCGTGGCGGCGGTGCTGGGCTGGGTTGTGGGCGTGGCCCTGCTCGACAGCCGGCGCGAACTCGGTCCCGCGCCTGCCCTTTGGACCCTCGTCCTGGCGTCGGCCCTGGGCCTGGTGCTCATCAGCCACCACGCTCGGCGCGGCTGGCCGAGCCCCGCGCTGGCGATCCTTCTTTCGTTCCTGTCGGCGGGCCTCATGGCCCATGGCAGTTCGGGGCTGCGCACGGCCTGGCGCCTGCAGGACAGGTTGCCTCATGTCCTGGAGGGCGTCCCGCTGGTCGTCGTGGGCCGCGTGGCCGATCTGCCGCGGCGGTCGGCGCGGGGCGTGCAGTTCATTCTGAGGATCGAAGGCGCGCGTACCCTGCAGGGCCAGCCGGTTGAGGGTCTGCCTCGGCTTGCCTGGATCGGCTGGTGGGCCGACGGGCCCGCGCAGGAATGGCTTTCGGCGCCTGTGGTCGAGCCGCAGCCCGGCGAGCGCTGGGCGCTGCCGGTGCATCTCAAGCGACCGCACGGAACCCTCAATCCCTGGGGATTCGATGCCGAGCGCTGGTTTCTGGAGCAGGACCTTGGCGCCAGCGGGGCGGTGGCTTCGGCGCATCGCGGACAGGCACTTCGGCTGCAGGCGGCACCCCCGCATTGGCGCAGCCCCGCGACCTGGCGGGCCACACTGCGCGAGCGCATCGATGCCCATGTGCCCGATCCCGCCCTGGCGGGACTGGTGGCGGGGCTGACCATCGGCGATCAGTCTTCCGTGGATGCGCAGGACTGGCAGCGCTTCCGCGATGCGGGCGTCGCGCACCTGCTGTCCATCAGCGGCCTGCACATCACCGCATTCGCCTCCCTGATGTTGCCGGTCGTGGCCTGGGTGTGGCGTCGGTCGCCAACGGCCTGTCTGTGGCTTCCGGCTCCTCAGGCTGGCGCCTGGCTCGGAGGCGTTTGCGCCTTGGCCTATGCGCTGCTGGCGGGATGGGGCCTGCCGGCGCAGCGCACCATCGCCATGCTGGCTGTGGCCACGGCGCTGGGCGCGACGGGACTGCGCTGGCCCTCGGGCCTGGTGTGGGTGCTGGCGGCTGCGCCTGTGGTGGTGCTGGATCCCTGGGCTGTCGGCCAGGCCAGCTTTTGGCTGTCCTTTGCCGCGGTCGGGTTGCTGCTGCTGTCTGGCCACGGACATTCGCCGCCGGGCCCAGCGCCTGCGGAGCCGGCCGGTTTCTCGGGCTCTGCCCTTGCGCAGCGTGCCAAGGCCTTGGCCTGGGCGGCTGGTGGGGCCATCAGGACACAAACGGTCACGGCCTTGGGCCTGGCGCCACTGGCGGCCGTTTGCTTCCAGCAGATCTCCGTGGTGGGCGTGGCGGCCAATCTTCTGGCCGTGCCCTGGGTGACCTTCGTGCTCACTCCGATCTGCCTGCTGGGCCTGGTCTGGCCAGACCTTTGGGGCGTATTGCCCCGGTTGATTCAGCCCCTGAGGGAGTCGATGGACCTGCTACTGTCCTTGCCGGTGGCGGTGGTGAGCGTCGCAGCCACCGGTTCAGGCGAGCTGCTCCTTGCACTGGCGGGCGCTGCCCTGGCCTTGGCGGCATTGCCCATGCCGGTGCGGCTGGCTGGGGTGCTGCTGATGCTGCCGCTCCTGCTGCCTGCCCCGACAGCGCCTGAGCCGGGCCGATTTGAGGCGTGGGCGCTGGATGTGGGGCAGGGCTCGGCTGTCCTGGTGCGCACCCATGCCCACGCGCTGCTGATCGACGCTGGCCCCGGTTGGGGTCAAGGCCAGGACAGCGGCCAGAGAGTCGTGCTGCCGGTGCTGCGGGGGCTGGGCGTTCGCCGGTTGGACCTGTTGGTGGTCACCCATCGAGACATCGACCATGTCGGCGGCGCTGCTTCGGTGCTCAGGGCGGTTCCGGTGGACGCCCTGTCGAGCAGTCTGGAGCCTGATCATCCGCTGCTGCGTCGTGGCCCAACCCATCGGCCATGCCTGCAGGGGCAGGCATGGCAATGGGATGGCGTGCGCATGGAGGTCCTGCACCCGGACGCAACGCCGCGCCCTCGGGCCAAGCCCAACGCACAGAGTTGCGTGATCCGGATCGAGGACTCACAGGGCCGGGCGCTGCTGGTGACTGGCGACATCGAGCGCGAGCAGGAGCTTGCGCTGGTGCGCAGACCCGGCGCGGCTGGGCTGCGCAGCGATGCCCTTGTGGTCCCCCACCACGGCAGCAAGACTTCCTCGACCCCGGAGTTCCTGCGGGCCGTGGACCCGAGATGGGCCATCGCCCAGACCGGCTACAGAAACCGGCACGGGCATCCGGCGCCGGCGGTGGTGGAGAGGCTGCGCCAACAGGCGATCGATCTGCGGAGCAGTCCCCAGTGCGGCGCATGGATCTGGCCATCTGAAAAATCGCCCAAGTGCTGGAGGCATGAGGCGCTCAGGCATTGGCATGACAGCCCGCAGCCGATTCCCCCCGATTCCGGCGACTAGTTCCTTCGGGGCCGGTTGCCGGCAGCCTTGGTGCGCTTCAAGTGCAGGGCTTGTCCGAGCTCGATCACAGCCAGGGCGTAATAGCTGGAGCGGTTGTAGCGGGTGACGACGAAGAAGTTCTGTGTCCCCGCCACATGGCTTGGCGGCGCGCCGCCGTTTTCCACTTCCACCAGCGCCAGCGGGCCGGCATGGCGGAGCGCCGCCTCCTCCAGCACCGCCCCGAGTTCGCGCATCTGGTCGGGCGTGAAGCTCGGCAGGATGTCGGGCTCCAGCAGCGTCGCGCGCGGCCCCGGGGCCGATGGCGGCTCCACCCTGTAGTGCGTGGGCATGCCGGGGGTCCAGCCGTGGGCCTTGAGGAAATGCGCCACGCTGCCGATCACATCGGCCATGTTGCCTTCAAGATCGACTCGCCCGTCGCCATCGAAATCCACCGCGAACTTCAGGATGCTGCTGGGCATGAACTGGGGCCAGCCGATGGCCCCTGCGTAGGAGGACATCACCTTGCTCAGCGGACGCCCTTCGCGGCGAGACCACGCCAGCAGGGACTCCAGCTCTTCCCGAAAGAAGCCACTTCGATCGCTGCGCCCACTGGGAAAGTCAAAGCTCAGCGTGGCCAGCGCATCAAGGGCTCGGAAGCCGCCCAGGTTCCTGCCATAGTAGGTCTCAACGCCGATGATGCCCACGATCAGCCACGCCGGAACGCCGTAGGCCTGCTCGGCGCGGCGCAGGAGCCGCTCATTGGCGCTCCAGAAGGCCAGGCCTGCCTTGAGCCGTGAAGGCTCCACGAATCGTTGCCGGTAGGCAGCCCAGTTCTTCGGCTGTCCGGGAGGCGGCGGCATGATCAGCCGAGCCACGGCGGGCGCAGGTCGGGCTTTGGACAGCGCCTGCAGCGTCCAGTCCAGCGGCCAGCCTTGGCGCTCGGAGACCTGCTCGGCGAACAGGCGCACATCGGCGCGCGAGGCGTAGCCTGGCGCTGGCTGGGGCGTGTTGGATGCGGCCGCATTGACGCATCCCAAAGTCAGCGCGGCGATTGCCATGGCGCAGCCCGCGCGAAGGTTTCTTGCCATGGCTTGGATGCTAACCGCGACAGGCACAGCGACAATGTCCGGCACTGGGGTTTTGGCCGGGCTTGACCGGGAGGACTGATGGGGGCGGGTGTGATTTTTGACGGCGGCGTGTGGCTTGGGCAAACGCGTTGGAGTTGGGAGCTTCTGCAGCAGCCCTCGGCTCTGGCTGAGGCGCTGCTCAGGCTCGCGATTCCCATCGCGCTGGCTCTTCTGCTTGTTCACGGGTCTGCGCGAATCCTGCGCGCGGCGTTTCCCGATTCGGAATGGGTTCGCAGGCTGCAGCGGGTCTGGTCCTGGGTGATCTGGGGAGCCATCGTGCTTTGGCTGACCGGACTGTTGCCGCAGCTTCTGGCGGAGATGGATGACATCAGCTGGCGGCTGGGCGGCGCCAAGGTCACGCTGCGAACGATGGTCGAAGGCGCATTGAGCCTGGTGGCTGTGCTTCTGGCCACGCTGTGGCTGAGTTCGGCGGTGGAGCGGCAGGTGATCAATCGTCTGGCACCATCCAGTGACCCGGCCGCGCTTTCGCTGCGCAAGATGGCAGTCAACCTGATTCGGGCCGCCTTGCTCCTGGTGGGTGTCCTGCTGGCGATGTCGGCTGCGGGGATTCCGCTGACGGCACTGGGCGTGCTTGGAGGCGCTGTGGGCGTGGGGATCGGCTTGGGCCTGCAGAAGCTGGCGGCCAACTATGTCAGCGGCTTTGTGGTTCTGGCCGAGCGCAGCGTGCGCATCGGCGACATGGTCAGTGTGGACGGCTTCGAGGGGCGGGTCACCGACATCAAGTCCCGCTACACCGTGATCCGTGCGCTCAACGGCCGCGAATCCATCGTGCCCAACGAAATGCTGCTGACGGAGCGCATCGAGAATTTCTCGCTGGCCGATCCCAAGGTGGTGCAGCGCGCACGTGTGACGGTGGCCTACGGCACCGACCTGGCTGCACTGTCACCCCTGGTTGCGGCGGCCACAGGCGCGGTTCCGCGGGTGTTGTCCGAGCCCGCGCCAGTGGTGCATCTGGAGGCCTTCGGCCCGGACGGGCTCGAGCTTGTGGTGGCGTACTGGATCGGCGACCCCGAAAACGGCAGCGCCAATGTTCAGTCGGATGTGAATCTGGCGATCCTGGCCGTTCTGAAACAGCACGGTGTGGAGATTCCGCGGCCTCAAAGGGAAGTGCGGCATCTGGTGCCGCCGCCTGCGGCCTGAGTCCTCAGGCCACGGCCACCGGGATCTTTCCGATCCGCGCCTGCCACTCCCGCGGGCCCGTCTGGTGGACGCTGGTGCCCAGGCTGTCCACGGCCACCGTCACCGGCATGTCGCGCACCTCGAATTCGTAGATGGCTTCCATGCCCAGGTCAGCGAAACCCACCACCCGCGCCGACTTGATGGCCTTGGCCACCAGATAGGCCGCGCCGCCCACGGCCATGAGGTAGGCGCTGCGATGGCGCTTGATCGAATCGATCGCTGCCGGCCCGCGCTCAGCCTTGCCGATCATTGCGATCAGGCCGGTGTGCTCGAGCATCATGTCGGTGAACTTGTCCATGCGCGTGGCCGTG
>CAYYYC010000096.1:0-7910 GCA_964475695.1 uncultured Rubrivivax sp. | reverse complement strand
CCGGTCTGCACAAATCCCGCCGGCCGGCGCTCCCGCCCGAGGCCAGCTGATGAGGTCCCTGCTGGCGTTTCGGCGTGAGTTCCTGATCGTTGGACTGGTCAGCGCCGGCGTCAACCTGCTGATGCTCACGCCCACGCTGTACATGCTGCAGGTCTACGACCGTATTCTGGTCAGCCAGAACGAAACCACGCTGCTGGTGGTGTCGCTGATCTGCCTGGCTCTCTACGGGTTGATGGCCCTGGGCGAGTGGGTTCGCTCGAGGGTCCTCGTGGACGCCGGTGTGCGCCTGGATCAGGATCTGGGCACGCGCGTCTTCAACGCCACCTTCGAGTCCCGACTGGCTCAGGCCAACATGCCCAGCAACAGTCCCGGGAAGGCGTTTTCCGACCTGCTCCAGGTTCGCCAATTCATGACGGGCAGCGGCGTGCTGTCCTTCTTTGACCTGCCTTGGGTGCCCATCTACCTGGCGGTGATGTTTCTGCTGCACCCGCTGCTGGGCTGGGTGTCGGTGCTGTTTGCGGTCCTGCAGGCCTGCCTGGCCTGGTTTGGGCACCGCCGCTCCCTGCTGCCGGCCGAGGCGGCTCAGCAGGCTCAAGTCGAAGTCAGCCAGTATGTCCGCAGCAAGATTCGCAACGCTGAAGTCCTCGAGAGCATGGGCATGGTGGGGAATTTGCAGCGGCACTGGCTGCGACGCCATGAGGCCCACATGTCTCTGGCCGAGGATGCGCAGTCCCAAACCCATCGCATGGCGGCCTTCAGCAAGTTTGTCCGGTATGTCCAGCAGTCGGCCTCCCTTGGCGTGGGCGCCCTGCTGGTCATCCAAGGGGAGCTTTCCCCCGGTGCGATGATCGCCGGCAATGTGCTCATGACCCGCGCCTTGGCGCCGATCGACTCCCTGGTCTCCACTTGGAAGAGCTTCATCACCGCCCGAGAGGCCTTCAGGCGGATGAGGCGCCTGCTCGATGACCACCCCGAGCGCGAGCCCGGCCTTCGACGCACACGGCCTCAGGGCTGGGTGACCTTGTCGGGTGTCGTGGCCACGGCGCCGGGGCGGCCAGAGCCGATTCTCAAGGGCGTCGATCTTGACCTGCCCCCAGGCAATGTCCTGGTGGTTCTCGGGCCCAGTGGCTCGGGCAAGTCCACCCTGGCTCGCGTGATCCTGGGAATCTGGGGCGAGGTGAAGGGCGAGGTGCTGTTGGACCAACGCCCGATCGAAGGCTGGGACCGCACGGAGCTTGGCCCCCATGTGGGCTACCTGCCGCAGGACATCGAGTTGTTTGAAGGCTCGATTGCCGAAAACATCTGCCGCTTCGGCGAGGTCGACTCCGGCAAGGTGATCGCCGCCGCCACGGCAGCTGGGCTGCACGACATGATTCTTCGCTTCCCCCGAGGCTACGACACCCCCATGGGAGAAGCCGGTGGCCTCTTGTCGGGCGGCCAGCGCCAGCGTGTCGCTCTGGCCCGAGCCCTGTACGGCAGCCCTGCGCTCGTCGTTCTCGATGAGCCCAACGCCAACCTTGACGATGTGGGCGAGGCCGCTCTGGCCAAGGCTGTGTCGCAACTCAGGCAGCAGGGCAACGCCGTTGTGCTGGTCTCGCACCGTCCCGGCGCGCTGGCTGTCGCCGACCGGGTGCTGGTCCTGCGTGACGGCAAGGTGCATGCGCATGGGCCCCGCGATCAGGTGTTGGCTGAATTGCGGGCGCAGCGGGCGCCGGACGACACGCCGGGCGCCGACAACCCTCCAACGCCCGCGGCGGGCAGAGAATGAAGGAATCAGCGCACCATGAATGAGCAGAACATGCTGCCAACCATCGAGACGAACGATCGGACGGCGCAGGACACCGCGGGCGCCTCACGGTTGCGGTCGCTGCAGCGATGGGGCACTTTCGCCCTGGTCGGCGGGCTTCTCGCCTTTCTCGTTTGGGCTGCGATGGCGCCGCTGGACGAGGGGGTCCCGACCATGGCTGTCGTCTCCATCGACACGAAGCGCAAGTCGATCCAGCACCAGCAGGGAGGCATCATCCGCGAAGTGCTGGTGAGGGAAGGGACCTTGGTCAAGGAGGGGCAGATCCTCATTCGGCTGGACGACGCACTCGTGCTCGCCAACACCGAGGCTGTCCGTCAGCGCTACATGGGCCTGCGCGCCATGGAATCGCGCCTGCTGGCCGAGCAGGCCAACAGCGCGCGCATCGCGTTCCATCCTGACCTGCTGGCCGAGGCCTCGGACCCGCTCATCCAGCGCCATATTGCAGCCCAGGAGCAGTTGCTGCAGACGCGCCGCGCCGCGCTGGCCGCTGACCTGCAGGGCATCGAAGAGGGAATCCGAGGCCAGGAGGCGCTGCGCCAGTCACTCGAGGGCATTCTGGAGAGTCGAAGGGCCAATATCGCGCCATCGAGGAACAGCTGGGCAACATCCGCGAGTTGGTCAAGGAGGGCTATGCGCCCCGGACACAGCAGCTCGATCTCGAGCGCGCCCTGGCCGAGACCACGGTGAGCATCACCGATGTGACCGGGAACATCGCGCGCAGCAGACAGGCTGTCGCGGAGCTTCGCCAGCGGGCGAACTCACGCCGTCAGGACTATCGCAAGGAAACCGACTCTCAGCTTGCCGATGTCACTCGCGAGGTCCAGTCGGATGAGGGGCGGTTGCGTGCCTTGCGGGAGGAGCTCGCCCGGGCCGAGATCAGGTCGCCAGCCGCCGGCCAGGTGGTGCGCCTGAGTTTCCAGACGGTCGGTGGCGTCATCCCCCCGGGCCAGCGCGTGATGGACATCGTGCCGGAAGACGAGGCGCTGCTGCTTGAGGCTCGAATCCCTCCCCACCTGATCAATTCGGTGGAGCCAGGGCTCATGACGGATGTGCGCTTCTCCACCTTTGCGCATGCGCCGCAGCTGGTTGCCCAGGGGCGAGTCGTCTCGGTCTCGGGCGATCTGCTGACCGAGCAGACACCCCAGGGCGCGCTGAGCTATTTCCTGGCCCGGGTGCAGTTGACTCCCGAAGGAACGAAGTCGCTCGGGCGTCACCAGATGCAGCCCGGAATGCCCGCGGAGGTCCTGATCAAGACGGGTGAGCGCACGGTGCTGACCTATCTGCTGCATCCTCTGACACGCAGGGTTGCCGCTGCGATGAAGGAGCAGTGATCTATGGGCAGAACGATTTCCAGATGCAGCCTGTTGGCCGCGCTTGTGGCGGCGCCGCTGTGCACCCCCGCGCTTTCGCAAACGCCTGCGGGTTCCCCGGCAGAGCCGGCTCGGGCAGCGCGCCCCACGCTGGGCGATCAGCTCAATGCGCTCATCGATGGCCTGCATGGCGAAGTCGGGCGGCTGCTCAGGCCCGGCAAGGCCGAGCCTCTGAGTCAACGGCTCAACCGCGGGATTGACGGGGCCTACGATCTGGGAGGGCGAGCCGCCGTCACGCTGGTCAAGGGCGGAGCCAGGCTCGCAAAAGACCTTGCCTTGGACGGCCCGACCGTCAACCCCTCGCGGGTTCTCAAGCCGGCCGACGCCGCGCTTGATGCCTCCTTGCGCCTGGATCTGCTGCAGGCCTGGAGAGCCGCGAGGGTCAATGACCCTGCGCTGCGCGCCGCGCGCGCCTCACGGGGATCGGCGCAGGAGCGGATGCCACAGGCCCGCTCCCAGCTGATGCCTCAGGTGCAGCTCTCGGCGACCCGGCTGAACAACAGTGTGGAGCGAGAAGGGGTGAACTCCCAGCTCCAACCGGTCACGATCTTCGACCGATACCCCAGCGCCAACAGCACCTTGAGCGTGCGTCAGCCGCTGCTGCGAGCGCAGCAGGCCATAGGCATCCAGCAGGCGGGCGCCGTCCTGCGGGAGGCCGACTCGGTGCTGGCCAAGCAGGAGCAGGATTTTTCAGTCCGCGTCGTGCTGTCATTCCTCGAGGTGCTCCTGGCGCGGGATCAGGTCGTGTTGGCCAATGCCCAGAGGACTTTCCTCGAGACCGCAGTCCAGGCCGCCAGACAACTCCTTGCGCGGGGCCAGGGCACCCGCACCGATGTCGATGCAGCCCAGGCCAGGCTTGATCTCAATCGTGCCCAGAGCCTCGAGGCGCAGCAGCAGGTCGAGTTCTCCAGGCGGCAACTGCAGGCGTTGGTCGATCGGCCGTTCGGCGAACTCTCGGAGCTCGATCCCAAGGGACTGGAGCGCATTGCCCTGCCCAGGGAGTCACTTGACGATTGGCTCAACCGCGCTCTTCGGGACAGCCCCGAGATGCAGCGCTTGCTTGCGCAGCGCGACAACTTGAGAGCCGAGCTGAACAAGGCCCGAGCAGGCCATCTGCCGACGGTCGACCTCGTGGCCCAGGCGCAGCGATCGCGCAGCGAGAACACGATCTCGCCGCAGTCCCGATACACGAACACCTCGGTCGGCCTTCAATTCTCGATGCCGCTGTACAGCGGTGGCTATGTCAACAGCGTGACCAGACAAGTCGGTGCCGAAATCGAGCGTGTGGAAGAGGAAATTCGCGGCTTGCGGGCCGACCTGAGCGTTCGCGTGCACCGCGAATTTCGAGGGATCAGCGAGGGCCTGCTCAGGATCAAGGCGTTGGAGGCAGCGGTTTCCTCGAGCGATGTTGCGTTGGATTCGGCTCGCAAGAGCGTGCAGGCCGGGGTGAGAACCCTGGTCGATGTGCTCAACGCCGAGCAGCAGCGCCAGATCGCGTTGCGCGACCTGGCCCAGGCGCGCTATCAGCTCCTGGCGGCCGTTGTGCGGCTGCACGCTCTGGCCGGCGCGGCTGAAGAGTCCACGATTGTGCTCATCAATGGAGCGCTTTCCCACTGACTCAGGGCCCGGCGGGGCCCTGGCCGTGATCATTCGCAGCATGGGGCGCCCCACCCTGGAGCGTGCGCTGGAGTCGGTGCGCCAGCAGGGCCTGCAAGGCCTGGAGGTCTGCGTGGTGGACGCTCAGGGGCAGGGCCGTCTCGGGCCGCGACTGCGTCCATTCACCGACATTGGTGCGCGCGCCGTGGGGCGGGGGGAAGCCCTTTCGAGAGCGGCCGCCGCGCAGCTCGGCCTTGAAGCCGCCCAAGGCCGCCTGGCGCTCTTCCTGGATGACGATGACGAGTTGCTGCCAGGCCATCTGCGCAAGTTGTTCGATGAGTTCTCTGCCCACCCTGAGCTCGTGGCCGTCCACACCGGGGTTGAACAGGTCAGGCTTTCGCAGGAGGGAGTGGCCGGTGACATTGAGGTCCTGGGCTCCTGGAATCGTGCTTTCGAGCCCTGGGAGTTGTTGTTGGCCAATGCCCTGCCGATCCATGCGGTGCTGTTCGACCGTGTCAGGGTGCTGGAGGCTGGGGTTCGCTTCGATGAGCGCTTCGATGTGTTTGAGGACTGGGACTTCTGGCTGCAGGTGTTGCGGCTGGGGCCTGTGGGCTGGGTACCAGGGATCAGCGCGCGATATTGGGCGACTGCCGATCAGACCCAGTCCATGGCTGCCCGGTCCCAGCATGGGGACCCGCAGTACAGGGCCATCTGGGCCAAGTGGTGGGACCAGGCCCCTGCGGCCTGGTGGAGCAGCGCGCTTCTGGCCGGGCGCGAGCAGCCCTGGCTGCGAACGCGCCTTGAGCAGTCAGAGCAGGCGCGGGAGTGGGCTGAAGGTGGACGGCGTTCTGCTGAGCAGTTCCTGCTCCTGGCCAACGAGCGGCTCGCGGCAGCGGATCGGGAGCGCCTTGTCCATGAGCAGCGCATCGCCGGTCTGTCGGACGAACT
This sequence comes from uncultured Rubrivivax sp., assembly GCA_964475695.1. GTDB lineage: Bacteria > Pseudomonadota > Gammaproteobacteria > Burkholderiales > Burkholderiaceae_C > RFTU01. The sequence goes on along the minus strand of CAYYYC010000096.1, from coordinate 2,189 downwards.
CGAACAGGCCCAATCGCTGGTTCGGCAGTGGCGCAGCCGCCATGACCTTGCCGAACAGGCTCTTGGGCAAGCCCAGACAGAAGCCACGGCGTCCCGCGCGCATGTGCAGGCCCTGATGTCGTCCCGATCCTGGCGGGCCACCGCTCCACTGCGATGGCTGGGGCGCCAGGGGCGCCGGATGAGGGATCTGGCAAGCCCTTCGGGCCTGGGACGCCTGGCGTGGCGACTGCGGCACCGCTCATACCCAAGGCCAGGTTTGTTGCAGGCCGTGTTGCCTGATCCCTATCGCCGCTGGCTCGATGCCGAGGAAAGTGACCGCGAAGGCCTGCAGGCGCAGGCGCTCGCCGAGATCGCGCGTTGGGCGGATCAGCCGCTGCTGTCGGTCGTCATGCCTGTGTTCGACCCGCCCCTGGCGTTTCTGGATGAGGCTCTGGCCAGTCTCCAGGCCCAGTGGTACCAAAACTGGGAAATTTGCATTGCCGACGATGCTTCCACCACGCCAGGCCTTGGCCGACACCTGGATTCCTGGATGCGGCGGGATCGGCGCATCCGGTGTCTGACCCGAAGCGCCAACGGGCACATCTCGGCTGCGAGCAACAGCGCCCTGAGTCTGGCTCGGGGCCAGTGGGTCGTGCTGATGGATCAGGATGACCGGCTCCACCCGCAGGCGCTTTGGCGGGTGGCGCAGGCGATCCACGCCCATCCCCAGGCGGCCGTGCTCTATTCCGATGAGGACAAGATCAATGAACAGGGCCAGAGATTTGGCCCCTATTTCAAGCCGGCTTTCGACCTGGATTTGTTGCGCGGGCAGAACATGATCTCCCACCTGGGTGTCTATCGCCTCGACCTCGTGCAGGATGTGGGCGGCTTCCGCGAGGGCTTTGAAGGCTCCCAGGATCACGATCTTGCGTTGCGCTGCGTGGAGCGCCTGAGACCTGACCAGGTGGTCCACATTCCCCGGGTGCTCTACCACTGGCGGGTTCATGAACGCAGCGCAGCCAGCGGCGAGCAGGCCAAGCCCTACGCCGCCAATGCGGCGCTGCGGGCCGTCTCTGAGCATCTGCAACGATGCTCGGTTCCTGCGGGCGTGGAGCGCCACCCCCGGATTCCCCACCTGAAGGTCAATCACCTGGGCGGCGAGGCGGTCGCTGGCGGCTTGGCGGTCTTGGCGTGGGGTCTGACCGCGCAGGAGCGCCAGGGCGTGGCCGCTGACCTGCAGCGCTTGTTCGGGGAGGGCAATGACGCTCTTCTGTCCCGCGCCGAGATCGTCTGCTTCCCCACGTGGCTGCAGGCGTTGGCGCAGCTCAAGTCCATGAGCATGGCCCAGGCCTGCCCGACGGCGGTGTTGCTGGTGTGGGCGCCAGCCCTGAGGGGGGCAACTCTCGGGGCCGGCTCGATCACTTCGGCTCTGGCTCACCTGGCCGAACCTGGGGTCGCTGCCGTGGGGTGGGCACGCCGCGATTCAGGCCAGCGCCTTCTGGACGCCGGATGGCTGCTGTGCCCTGACGGGCTGGCCAAACCCCTGATGCGGGGAGCCGATGGGCAGGAATCCGGCTACTACGGTCAGTCGGCGCTGGCTCACCAGGTTTCCGCGCTGGACTGTGGCGCGGTCTTCCTCAAGCCCCAAATGCTTGACCCGTCGGCCGCCGGACTGCAAGCGGTTCACTCGTCCCGATTGGTCTGGACACCCGAGTGCTCCTGGACCAATCTTGCGGCCACGACCGGGTTGGACCACGGTGCAGCTTCAACCGCGGACGACACGCCTCTGCTGCGGCGCACGGGCACTGGGGTCGAAGGCCGGGTCGACCCGTCATACAGCCCGCACTTGTGTGCGGGGCATGCCGACTGCCGCCTGGCCGACGAACCGCCCCGTCAGGATTCAGACCTGCTGCGACCTCGATTTCGCTGAGCCGCAAGCCTGCAGCCTGCAGTCCGCGAAAGGGGGCTGCATCAAACCTTGCGCAGGATCGATGCGGCAACCAACGCCAGGTTGCTCAGCGCCGTCTGCCGGTAGACACCCGACTGCCACAGCCCGAAGAGACGCGACAGCAGCCTTCCGTTGCGTGCCCTGGCGAATTCCTCCAGGGTTTCCTGGCTCTCGGGGGTCAGTTCAGCGCGAATCGTCTCCAAGGCGCGCAGATTGCCGTCCGTCCACTTGCGGAAGCGCCCTTTGAGCAGCAGGCGCAGTC
>CAYYYC010000095.1:0-7914 GCA_964475695.1 uncultured Rubrivivax sp. | reverse complement strand
CCAGCGCCAGCATCTCGTTGTACAGCTGGAAGCCCACTTCCATCATGTTGCCGCTTTGGTGCTCTCCCAGGATCTCGCCGGCGCCTCGAATCTCGAGGTCATGCATTGCCAGGTAAAAGCCGCTGCCGAGCTCCTCCATATCCTGTATGGCCTGCAGCCGCTGTGCCGCCTGCTTGCTCAGTCCTTCCAGGTCAGGCACCAGAAGGTACGCATAGGCCTGATGATGGCTGCGTCCCACGCGGCCTCGCAGCTGGTGCAACTGAGCCAGGCCGAACTTGTCGGCGCGGCTGATCACGATCGTGTTGGCACTGGGTACATCGATGCCGGTCTCGATGATGGTGGAGCACACCAGGAGATTGTGGCGTTGGGCGACGAACTCGCGCATGACGCGCTCCAACTCCCGCTCGGGCATCTGTCCGTGCGCCACGGCGATCCGGGCCTCCGGAAGAAGCTCGGCGAGCTTTGCTGCCCGGTTGGAGATCGTCTCGACCTCGTTGTGCAGGAAATAGACCTGTCCGCCGCGCTTGAGCTCGCGCAGGATGGCCTCGCGGATGACACCGCTGCCCTCAGCCCTGACGAAGGTGCGGATCGAAAGCCTTCGCTGCGGCGCCGTGGCGATCACGCTGAGGTCTCGCAGTCCTTCAAGCGCCATGCCCATGGTTCGGGGAATCGGCGTGGCGGTCAGCGTGAGCACGTCCACATCGGCTCGCAGTGCCTTCATCGCTTCCTTGTGCCGAACGCCGAAGCGGTGTTCTTCATCGATGATCAGAAGCCCCAGTCTCTTGAACTTCACATCGGCGGCCAGAAGCTTGTGTGTTCCCACGACGATGTCGATCGATCCGTCCTCCAGGCCGGCAAGTGCCTGCTTGATCTCGCGGCTGGTGCGGAAGCGGCTGAGCTCTGCCACTCTGACCGGCCATTGCGAGAACCGGTCACTGATGTTCTGGTGGTGCTGCTCGGCGAGCAGGGTGGTTGGCGCCAGCACGGCGACCTGCTTGCCCGCAGTCACCGCCACGAAGGCGGCGCGCAGGGCGACCTCAGTCTTTCCGAATCCGACATCACCGCAGATCAGCCTGTCCATCGGCTTCGGGCTGATCATGTCCTGGATGACCGCATGAATTGCCGCCCGCTGGTCGGCGGTCTCCTCGAACCCGAAGCTTGCGGCAAATGCCTCGTAGTCCGAGGCGGTAAAGGCAAAGGCATGGCCCTGCCGGGCCGCTCGCCTGGCATAGAGGTTCAGCAGCTCGGCGGCGGTGTCCCGAACCTGCTCGGCAGCCTTGCGCTTGGCTTTCTCCCATTGCCCAGAGCCCAATCGATGCAACGGGGCGTCTTCCGGGCTGAGACCGGCATAGCGGCTGATGAGATGCAGCTGCGAGACAGGCACATACAGGGTGCCCCCGTCTGCGTACTCCAGGTGCAGAAATTCCGAGGCGCCTCCGTCGAGCCCGCCGGACAGGTCGATGTTGGCCAGGCCCCTGTAGCGGCCGATGCCGTGCTGCGAGTGGACAACCGGATCGCCGACCTGGAGCTCGGACAGGTCCCTGACCATCGCCTCAACGCTGCTGGCCTGTTCCTGCTTGCGACGCCGGCGTGCGGTGGGCGTCGTGGAAAACAGTTCGTTCTCCGTGATGAAGTCCAGGGGCGGGTGCCCGTCTTCGCGCAGCCAACGGAATCCTTGGTTGAGGCCTGCTGCAGTGATGCCGTGCGGCTCCGGGCTTTCCATGAAGGCCTGAAGCGTTTCGAACGCAGGCAGAGCCAGGCCGTGTTCGCGGAGAAGATCCAAAAGGCTTTCGCGCCGCCCCTGGCTTTCGGCAACGATGAGCGTTCGCCCGGTGCCTTGTCGAAGATGGCGTTCCAAGGCGGCCAGTGGCTCGGTGGCCCCGCGCTCGATGCCCACATCGGGAGGGGCCTGGGCCCAGTCCACCGGCTCCACCCCGCGAAGCGCCAGGCAGGCGTGCCCTTGGATCCGCGTGTAGAACTCTTCACTGCGCTGGAACAATTCCTCGGGCGGAAGGATCGGACGCTCCGGGTCGTGCTGAAGAAAGCGGTGACGCTCGCGGGTGTCCTGCCAGAAACGATCCAGCGCTTCGTCCACCGGTCCGTGCAGCACCACCACGGCTTGGCTGCCGATGTAGTCGAAGATCGTGGCGGTGTCGTCGAAGAACAGGGGCAGGTAGTACTCGATGCCCGCGCTGGCGATGCCCTGACCCATGTCCTTGTAGAGACGGCAGCGGGTGGGGTCGCCATCCATGCGCTCGCGCCATCGCTTCCGAAAACCGGTGCGTCCGCCCTCATCCATCGGAAATTCGCGCCCGGGCAGCAGCCGGACCTCGGGCACCGGGTACAGGCTGCGCTGGGAGTCCGGATCGAAGGTGCGGATCGAGTCGACCTCATTGTCGAAGAGGTCGACCCGCAGCGGAACCGCCGATCCCATCGGGAAGAGGTCGATCAGGCCGCCCCGAACAGCGTACTCACCCGGCGACACGACCTGAGTGACATGGTCATATCCGGCCAGTTCCAACTGCGCCTTGAGCGCGGACTCATCCAGCCGCTGCTTTTGCCGAAACTCGAAGGTGCAGCCGGCGAGGAAAGACGGTGGCGCCAGCCGACACAGGGCGGTGGTGGCCGGCAGCAGCAGAACATCCACATCGCGCGTGGACTGCAGTTTCCACAGAGAGGCAAGCCGCTCCGAGATCAGATCTTCGTGCGGGCTGAATCCATCGTAGGGCAGAGTCTCCCAGTCTGGAAACAAGGCCGGTCGCAGCGTGGGATCGAACAGGCGCAACTCCTCCTGCACACGGGGAGCATCGGAGGGATCGGCCGTGAAGACCACCACAAGCTGGCCGTGTTGCCGGTGGCGCTGGGCGAGCCGGGCCAGCGCAAGCGAGTCGGCCGAACCATGCGGCAGGGGCTGGGTCAGGCGCTTGCCAACGGCCAGCGCGGGAGCGATCAAGGGCATGGTGAGGGTTGGATTCTAGAATCCGTCCCATGCCAGAGTGGAGCGTCCTGCGGCAAGCCCGGTCACGGCCCCTGAGGGTGGCTTTGCTCGCGTGCGCCGGGCTGGGGCAGCGCTCTGGCGCCGATCGGCCCAAGCAGTACGTGGCTGTGGCCGGCCGAAGCGTGGTCCACTGGACACTGCAGGCGTTCGGCACTGCGCTGCAAGAGGGGCTCATCGATGGCATTGCGGTGGTGCTCTCGCCCGGCGATCAGGGCTTCGAGATGGCCGTCCCTGAAGCGCTGAGGCGTTCAGCCCTGATTCTTCGAGCTGGCGGTGCCAGTCGGGCGCTCAGCGTTCTCGGTGGTCTCAAGGCCCTGTCACAGGCCGGGCTCGCCGGCGACGACTGGGTGTTGGTGCACGACGCGGCGCGCTGCCTGATCAGGGGAGAGGATCTCTGCGCCCTGATCCACGGGTGCGGAGACGATGCGGTTGGGGGACTGCTCGCGCATCCGGTGACCGACACGCTCAAGAGGGCCGACCCTCAAGGTCGTGTGGCGGAGACGGTGCCTCGTGAGACTCTCTGGGCCGCGCAGACGCCGCAGATGTTCAGGCTGGGCCTCTTGGAGCGTTGCCTGGCTGCCGCACTGGATGCCGGGGCAGTCGTGACGGATGAAGCCGCCGCCTTGGAATGGGCAGGCCATGCGCCTCGGCTCGTCCTGGGGCCGGCGGACAATTTCAAGGTGACCTACGAGAACGACTTCCAGCGCGCTGCCGCAGTGTTGTCGCAGCGCACAATCTGATGCCGAAGGGGCCGGAATTCATGGAACCGTCAAACATTCGAGTCGGCGAAGGGTGGGACATCCACGCTCTGGTGCCGGGGCGGGCCTTGATTCTCGGGGGCGTGGCCATCCCCCATTCCACAGGCCTTCTGGGACATTCGGATGCGGACGCGCTCTTGCATGCGATCACGGACGCACTTCTCGGCGCAGCAGGTCTGGGGGACATCGGCTCGCATTTCCCCGACTCGGACCCGGCCAACGCCGGGATCGACTCCAAAGTGCTTCTGGCCAAGGCTTGGCAGGCCATCGGCGAGCGGGGCTGGCGGTTGCTCAACCTGGATTGCACCGTGATCGCCCAATCACCCCGCCTGGCCCGCCACATCCCGGAGATTCGCGCCAGTGTTTCCCAATGCCTGGGCATCGCCGAACAGGCGGTGAACATCAAGGCCAAGACAGCAGAGCGGATGGGGCCCGTGGGCGAGGGCAGGGCCATTGAAGCCCGTGCTGTCTGTCTGTTGGCGGCAGTTCAGGTGCGCAACTCAGGCCGGTCGGGCACGAACACATAGCCCACGCCCCACACGGTCTGGATGTAGCGCGGGTGGGCGGGGTCGGCTTCCAGCATCCTTCTGAGGCGAGAGACCTGGACATCCAGGCTGCGATCGCTGGGCCCGAATGCGCGGCCTCTTGCCAATCGGGCCAGACGCTCACGACTCAGCGGCTGGCCGGGGTGTCTGGCCAGCGCCTTGAGCATCGCGAACTCGCCCGTGGTCAGCGGCACGGCTTGGCCCTGCTTGCGCAGCAGTCGGTGCTGCAGGTCAAACTCATAAGGCCCGAACTGCACGATCTCCGCAGTCTGTGAGGGTGCACCGGGCGAGTCCGGCAATGCCCGCCGTCGAAGCATGGCCATCACCTTGGCCTTGAGTTCCCTGGGGCTGCAGGGCTTGACCAGAAAGTCGTCAGCGCCGGCCTCCAGCCCGCCGATGCGCTGCTCCTGCCCGGCGTCGTGGCTGAGCATGATGATCGGCGTGTCGTCGCCAGCCGCACGCAAGGCCCTGCAAGCCTGCAGGCCCAACCCATCGCCAAGCGCAGGCTCCAGGATGATCAGATCGGTGTGTCCGGGCGGGCGCTCTCGATACCGATGCAGCCGGGACGGATCACTCAATTGATGCAATTCGAAGGCCGGGGCGCAGAAGGCCTGGCGCAGCGTTTGCAGTGTCTGTGTGTCGTCATCGACTGCCAGCAGCACGAAGCGCTGCGGGCTGGTCTGCTCGTCCATGAATGCTCCCCGTGCCCGGTGCCGCTCGTTGCGGCCTCGGGTCAGGGGATTTTGTGCGAGGCGGTCGGGTCAGGGCCTGTGTTCGATCAATGCGCGATGCCTGTCCGCTTACTGGGCCAGCCACCCGCCATCGACATTGATGGCCGCGCCGCGTATGTTGGCAGCCGCCGGCGAGCACAGAAAGACGGCCAGATCGCCCAACTGCTGGGGCGTGGTGAACTGCAGCGAGGGCTGCTTCTCCCCAAGCAGTCGGCGCTTGGCCTCCTCATTGGACAGGCCCTCGGCAGCCGCGCGTGCGTCGACCTGCTGCTGGACGAGCGGCGTCAGCACCCAGCCCGGACAGATGGCGTTGACGGTCACACCGCTGGTGGCCGTCTCCAAAGCGACGGCCTTGGTCATGCCGACCAGCCCGTGCTTGGCCGCGACATAGGCCGATTTGTTGGCTGAGGCCACCAAGCCGTGAGTGGAGGCGATGTTGAGGATGCGCCCCCACTGGCGCGCCTTCATCGCCGGCAGGGCAAGCCGGATTGTGTGAAATGCCGAGTTCAGATTGATCGCGATCACAGCGTCCCAGCGTTCCACCGGAAAATCTTCGATCGCGGCCACATGCTGGATGCCCGCGTTGTTGACCAGGATGTCAAGGCTGCCCAGGCGTTGCTGGGTTGCGTGCACCATGTCCTCAATCTCCGAGACCCGGCTCATGTCAGCGCCATGGTGCTCGACCTTGGCACCAGGGCCAGCCACGGCCTGAACTTCGGCCACGGCGCCGTGGGCGTCGCCAAAGCCGTTGAGCATCACATGGACGCCCTGGCGGGCGAGGCTCTGAGCGATGCCCAGACCAATCCCGCTGGTGGAGCCCGTGACTAGGGCAACTCTCCCGCTGATCGACATGTCCGTTGTCCTTCAGTCCCGCCTGGGGCCTTGTTAGCATAGGCAGGATTATCGGACGCACCACGGCCATGGCACCTGAAGCACCTCGACTCCACCGCGTCCAATGCCTGGGCTCGGGCGGCCTGCACCGGATGGCCTACTGGGAGTGGGGCGACGCGGCCAACCCGTGGGTGGTGGTGTGCGTGCATGGGCTTCTGCGGCAGGGCCGGGACTTCGACGCCTTGGCCCGCTCCCTGGCCAGCCACTGCCGGGTGGTCTGTCCCGACGTGGTGGGTCGCGGGCGGTCCGATTGGCTGAATGATCCCCGGGGCTATGCCGTGCCGGCCTATGTGGGTGACATGGTCACGCTGTTGGCGCGCCTGGATGCGACCCAGGTGGACTGGGTGGGTACTTCCATGGGGGGCTTGATTGGCATGGGATTGGCCAGCATGGATCAAAGTCCAATCCGGCGGCTGGTGCTCAACGATGTGGGGCCGCGCATGGAATATTCGGCACTGCAGCGGGTGGTCCAGTATGTGGGGTCCAGTCCCGAGTGGGACACCTACGAGCAGGCGGCACTGGCGTTGACCGAGCGCTACCAGGGCTTCGGGCCGCTTTCTTGCGAGCAGTGGGAGGAGCTGACTCGACCGCAGCTCATGCAGACGCCAGCCCAGCGTTGGTCATGCCGTCACGACCCGCGGATTGCCGAGGCGTTTTCGAGCCTGACCCCAGAGATCGTGGCCGCCGGCGAAGCCGTGCTGTGGGAGTCGTGGGACCGAATCAGGTCGCCGACCCTGCTGCTGCGGGGGGCTCAAAGCGATTTGTTGAGCCCGGAGACTGCGTTGGAGATGAGCCGGCGCGGGCCGGGTGCCGAGCGCGTGGCCTTCGAGGGGGTGGGACATGCGCCGAGCCTGGTGATTGCGGAGCAGATCGATACGATTCGCCGCTTTCTCTTGGGCTGAGGATGTGAGCCATTGAAGACCACGGGATCCGCCGAAGCCACGCCGATCATGGCGTTGGCAGACCTGCAACAGCGCGCCGAGGCTGCTCTTGATCCGCAGGCTGAAGCGATGCTCACGGACGTGCAGAGAGCCCGAGTGTTTGCCCAGCCGCTTCTGTCCGGCCGTGCGCTGGACACCGGAGAGGACGCCCTGGGCCATGCCCAAGGCGTGGCAGACATTCTGAATGCCCTCGGAGCGGCACAAAGCCTTCAGGCTGCCGCGTACCTTGTCTACGCGGCAGACTTCATCCAGAAGCCCGATGAGGTCATTTCTCGCGCATTCGGGGCCGGCCACGCAGCGATGGTGGCGCACACCCGCAAGCTGGTGCAGATTCAGCGAGCAGCCATGAAGGCTCAGGTCGGCCAGGACGATCGGGCGCTTCAGACCGAGCGGGTGCGCAAGATGCTGCTGGCTTTCTCGCGTGACCTGCGAGTGGTCTTGCTGCGCCTGGCTTCAAGGCTGCAGACCCTGAGATGGCATGCGGCGTCGCGCCAAGACTGCCCGCCGATTCTCGCCAGGGAGTCGATGGAGGTCTTTGCGCCGTTGGCCAATCGGCTGGGCATCTGGCAGGTGAAGTGGGAGCTTGAAGACCTGTCCTTCCGCTTCCTGCAGCCTCAGGACTATCACGCGGTGGCCAAGTTGCTGGATGAGCGGCGTGTTGAGCGGGAACAGGGGGTGGCGGACTTTGCCCGAGAGCTGCGGTCCGTCTTGGCGGGGATCGGCCTGGACGCGCAAGTCAAGGGCAGGCCGAAGCATCTCTACGGAATCTGGCTCAAGATGCAGGCCAAGCGGCTGAGCTTCAGCCAGGTCATGGACATTCGCGCCGTGCGCGTCATCGTTGCCGACATTCCGCAGTGCTATGCCGCACTGGCTCGGGCACATGAGCGCTTCAGGCCGGTGGATGGCGAGTTCGACGACTACATCGCCAAGCCCAAGCCCAACGGGTACCAGAGCCTGCACACCGTGGTGCGTGACGAGTCTGGCCGTGCGGTCGAAATTCAGATCCGCACACGCGACATGCACGAGCACGCGGAATTCGGCGTGGCCGCG
>CAYYYC010000094.1:0-7928 GCA_964475695.1 uncultured Rubrivivax sp. | reverse complement strand
GGCGCGCGGCGGCATTGGCAAACATTTTGGCGAGACTGCGGCACTCTACGGACGCTTTGTGACGAATCCGTGACATTCAGGCCGCGTCATGTGTCGGCCTGCGGCCTCGCCGCTCACCGTGCACTGATCTCCAGCAGTTCAATGCGAAACCGCAACGGGGTGTTTGGTGGGATCCGGCCACCCCCAGCGCCACGCTCGCCATAGGCGGATTGGGCCGGACACTTGAGCAGTGCGCTGGCCCCCACAGGAATGTGCTGCAGTCCCTCGGTCCAGCACCTGATCACCCGATTCAAAGGAAAGGACGCCGGCTGCCTTCGCTCGTAGGACGAGTCAAAGACACGGCCGTCGTCAAAGCTGCCCTCGTAGTGGACGCGAACGGTGTCGGTGGGCCCGGGAAAGGACAGGGGCTCATTGCCCGGGCGCGTCAAAGTGACCTCCACTCCGCTGGGCAACACCTTGGTCCCCGGCTGGGCCATGACTGGCCGAGGCAGGGCCAGGGCTGCGATCACGGCTGCCGTCGCGCAACACGCCCATCGGTTCGCCATGCGGTCCCTGGCCTGGAGTGCAGACTCAAGAGCCATTGCGCACCAACTCCGTCACACGGATGGCCACCCACTGGGCCTCTTCAGCGGCCAAACCGACACCAGGGTCCTGAAGGCTTGCGCCCATCCTGCCGGCCACATCGCCGGCATCGACCCCCAAATCCGCAGCCAGGCCGCGCAGCTGGGGGGCGAGCAGCTGTGCCATGTCCTCGCAGGTTTCGTAGCGGGAGCGGATGAATGTCTCTGGCTGCGCCAAACGGCTCGAGCCCGAAACCCTGAACAGGGCCAGGAAAGAATCCGGAACATGGATCTGGGAGTCACTCATCGGAGCATTGTCGCCCATCATTTCCGTGGACTGGGTCATACTGCACCGAGGCACGCAGCCTGCTGCCGATTCATCAATTCTCGCCATGAGTGCTGCGCTCTTCCTGCCCGACCGCGACCATCCCGGGCGCTACCACCCTACGGAAGCGACCGTGGGCCCCTGGTCTGCCGAATTCCAGCACGGCGGACCACCGATTGCACTCCTGGCGCACGCGCTGGCAGGCCACCCTGCTGCGGTGCCGATGGAACTGGCTCGGCTGACTGTCGAATTCTTGGGGCCGGTTCCCCTGGACCCCTGTCAAGTCAGCGTGCGCGTGGTGCGGCCCGGCAAGCGAATCGAGCTGTTGCAGGCCACGTATGCGGTGGACGGCAGAGCTGTGCTCAGCGCCCATGCTTGGCGAATGCGGCGCGAGCCAGGCATCTGCCCGGCGGTGCCCGATCGCTGGGAGCCCCCGACACTGCCGCCGCCGCAGACCACCCGATTTTTCGGTGGCACCGACGGCTTCCCATTTGGCCATTGCATGGAATGGCGCTTCGTGCAGGGAGGTTTTGACCGCCCTGGGGCAGCCACCGTCTGGGGCCGGCTGCGCGTGCCCCTGATCCTCGAGCAGGAGCCAAACGGCTTGGAGAGCCTGTTGGCGTTGCTGGACTCTGCCAATGGTGTGAGCGCTGAGCTCGATATCAGCCACTGGTCTTTCGTTCCCGTCGACCTCAGCCTGAATCTGGTGCGCCTTCCGGTGGGCCCATGGGTTGGGATGACCGCGACAACCGTGATTGATAGCGGTGGCATCGGTCTTGTGAAGACACGCGCCTTTGATGCTTGCGGCGCTTTGGGGGCGAGCCTGCACACCCTCTTTGTGAGGCCGCGTTGACCGGACATCCGACGCGGGCTATTCCTTCGGTTGGTAGGATGGGACAACCGAGTCACCCTGGCGGGGGTTGCGCCCGGATCCATCGCCACACCTATGAGGAGCGCCACCATGTCCATCCGGATCGACACAACCCGGTCTCCAGGCACACCGTTCGGGCTTCGATTGACGGTCCTGTCGGCGGTCGTGGCCGTTTCTGCGCTGGGTCTGGGTGGCACTGCGCTGGCCGCCTCACACTCGGGCACCCCGGCGCCAAGCAAGGCATCCTCGGGCGCCGGGCCTGCCGACTCCCCTGCGAACGCCGTGACTGCGACCTGCCAGCAGCAGGCCAGCGAAAGGAAGTTGGCCGGCGCCGCAAAGAACTCCTTCCTGAGTCGGTGCGAAAAGGAAGCGACAGAACGCTGTGAAGCGGCGGCGTCTGAGCGCAAGCTTGCCGGAGCCGCACGCTCATCCAACGTCAAGAAATGTGTCAATCAGGCGTTGGGCTCGCCAAGCTGATCCGATGGCGCAGAGGGTTTCCGCCGTGAGACCAGCCCTAGAGTTTGAAGACGTTCGATTTGCCTACCCCGGCAACCCGCAGCCCGTGCTGCGGAACATCAGCCTGAAGCTTCCACAGGGACAGGGGCTGATGCTCAAGGGGCCCAGCGGCAGCGGCAAGAGCACGCTGCTATCCCTGGCTGCAGGAGTGATCACCGCTCAGGCCGGGGCCGTGAAGTTGCTCGGCCAGGATTGGTCGAAGCTCGGCGCAGCGCAGCGCGATGGCTTTCGGGTCGATCATGTGGGCTACATCTTCCAACAGTTCAATCTACTCCCCTATCTTGGTGTGTTGGACAACGTCGTCCTGCCATGCCACTTCTCCAGGCGCCGCCGCGAGCGTGCATGCGCAGCGCACGGGCAGGTGGAGTCCGCAGCCCGGGTGCTGCTGAGTGCCCTGGGGATCGACGAGTCCCTGCTCGGTCGAACTGCGGCGCGGTTGTCGGTGGGCCAGCAACAGCGCGTGGCCGCCGCCCGGGCACTGATCGGCCAGCCTGAAGTGGTCATCGCGGATGAGCCCACCTCAGCGCTGGATGAGGACTTGCGTGAGACATTCATGGGCCTGTTGCTCGAGCAGTGCGCGCGCAGCGGCAGCGCCTTGCTGTTCGTCACCCACGACGACCGGCTGAAAACTCATTTCACGCAGGTCATGGATCTTGCAAGGGTCCACCGGACAGGGCCAGATGGCGTGAGCCTTGGGCCAATCGGCGGGGCGACGACATGCGCACCGAGCTGACCATTGCATGGGCAAGTGCCTGGCACCGGCGGTTCGCGCTGTCGCTGGTCGTTGTGTCGCTCGCCCTGTCGACTTTCCTGCTGCTTTCCGTGGAGCGCCTGCGCAGCGATGTGCGATCGAACTTCTCCAACGCCGTCTCCGGGACGGATCTGATCGTCGGCGCCCGCTCGGGTCCACTGCAGTTGTTGCTCTACTCCGTGTTTCGGATTGGGCAGCCCACGCAGACGATCGAGTACAAGAGCATCCAGGCCATCGCAGCCGACCCTGCGGTGAGCTGGGTGATACCGCTGTCGCTGGGCGACACGCACAAAGGCTATCCCGTCGTGGCCACGACGGACACCTATTTCGAGCACTTCCGATATGCGCGGCGGCAAGCGCTGGCCTTTGCCCACGGGCGCCGCTTCGAGCGGGCCTTCGATGCGGTGCTTGGCGCCGACGTGGCCGAGCGATTGGGATATTCACTGGGCAGCCCCCTGGTGCTGCGGCACGGCAGCGGCGGCATGGACACGGCCGACCATACCGACATGCCCTTCGTCGTGGTCGGGATATTGCAGCGCACCGGCACGCCGGTTGATCGCAGCGTCCACATCAGCCTCGAGGGCATGCAGGCCATTCACCTCGACTGGATCGCCGGAGTGCCGCTGCCGGGGCGCAAGACGACGACCGAGCAAGCCCTGCAGCAGGATCTCACGCCGCGCACAGTGACAGCGGCTTTGGTGGGCTTGAAGACCCGCAGCGCCGTCTTTGCAATGCAGCGCCGGGTCGCCGATTTCGCGGCCGAGCCCCTGATGGCCGTGCTGCCGGGGGTGGCGCTCGATGAGCTCTGGGGCACGATCGGCGCCGCGGAAACGGCACTGGCCCTCGTCGCCGCCCTGGTGGGCCTGGTCAGCGTGGCCGGCCTTGTGGCGGTGGTGATGACGGCGCTTGAGCAACGGCGCAGGGAGTTGGCCGTGCTGCGCTCAGTCGGCGCGGGGCCGCGCAGAGTCATGCTGCTGCTGATGCTTGAGGGCCTGCTGGTCAGCCTTGCGGGTGCCACCTTGGGGCTGCTTGGTTGGGGGCTGGTTTTTTGGGCGGGCGCTCCATGGGTTCAAGCCCAATACGGCATCATCCTCAGCGTGGGGGTGCCCAGCACGGGGCAATGGCTGTTGGCTCTGGCTGTGGTCGCCGCAGGGCTTGTGGCCAGCCTGTGGCCCGGATGGCGCGCCTACCGCATGAGCCTGGCCGACGGACTGGCCCCTCGGATAAGTTGATGATGCCATCACGCAATGAGTGACACCCAACCCCAACCCACTGGCGCCCCCGACTGCGGTGCGAGCAGCGCAACGCCTGGCCGCGGCCGGCGAATGGCGTTGCATCGTCTTGCCGCAGGAGCGGGCGGTCTCATGGCGGCGGTGTGCGGGCAAGTGTTGCCGTCGGCCTGGCCGCAGCCAGCCCGTGCGCAGGCGCAGAGCGCCAGAGCCCCGCGCACGCTGACTTGGGAGGAGCTTGTGCCCAAGGGATGGGATCCGGCGGCCTTGTTCCGCGATCGGCCCACCGCCCTCATCCGGGAGGGCAGCGCCGCTGAACGCGAGCTGATCCGGGAAATGCGGGAAGTCTGGGACAAGGCGCCCACGAGGGATGATCTCAAGGGACTTCTGGTGCGGCTGCCAGGGTATGTGGTGCCACTGGACCTGGCTGGCGACAAGGTTCAGGACTTCCTCCTGGTGCCTTACTTCGGTGCCTGCATCCACAGCCCGCCACCGCCGGCCAACCAGATCGTCCACGTGACTCCAAAGAAGCCCCTGCCATTGCGGACGATGGACATGGTTTGGGTCATCGGCCGGCTCGACACCGAGCGGCAGGACAGCGCCATGGGCGCCAGCGGCTACTCGATCAAGGCAGAGGCTGTCGACCCCTACAGGCCCACCGACACGCGGCGTTGACCTTGGGCTCCGTTTCCCTGCCCCTGTGGCGGCGGGAGTCGCCTACGACTTGCGCAGGCCCAGCCAGATCACAGCAGCCACCACGAGCACGGCGCCGGCCCATTGCGCTGTCGACAGCGACTGCCCGAGCACCATCCAGCCCATCAGCAAGGCGGCAACGGGCTCGACATTCATGATTGGCGAGTTGCCGACGACGCCCAGGCGTGGCAGCACGGTGAACATGAGCGTGAACGCGCTGCCGTAGAAGACGCTCAGGAGCAGGAGCCCCCACCAGCCGGCATGCCCCTCGGAAGCGTCAGGCCAAGCCATGCCGCCCTGAGCCAGGCAGACCAGCATGGCCAGCACGCCGACGGCGGTCAGCGTGACGAAGGTTCTCCAGCGCCCGTCGAGCGCGCCAACCTCATGCTGCGTCAGCGCCAACACCAACCCGAAGGACAACGCAGCCAACAGCGCCAAGCCAACGCCTTGTCCAATGCGCTCCCAGTGGGTCTGGAAGTCGAGCCCGGCCGCCGAGCCCGTGGCGTCCAGGGCAATGGCCAACCCCACAAAGATGAACGGCATCGCCACGAGAACCGCACGGGGCGGGCGTGAGCCGTAAAGCGCGCGGCTCCACAGGACAGCGCTGACCGAGTACAGGTTGAAGGTCAACAAGGCCAGACCCACTGGAATGCGGGCCACGGCGGCATAAAGCGTCAGGCTCTGCAGGGCCACCAAAAGGCTGATTGCCGCCATCACCCTGCGCTGTCGCGGAGTGGGCTGCGCAGCGACCTGCCGCCAGGGCACCAACAATGCCACCACAGCCGCCGTGCTCAGGCTGCGTACAGCCACGGCGGTTGCCACATCCAGGCCATGATCAAAGGCCACGCGCGCCGCGATATGGTTGGCGCCAAAGACAAAGGCCAACGCGGTCAAAATGAGCAGAGACTGGAGCGGCAGGGCTGCTGGCATCAAGGGTCAATCCTTCGGGTTTCGACGAAGGGCTGAAGTATGAGTGTGGATTTTCATTGGGGAACCGTCTGCCACGATGGACATGGTGGGCACTTGGGGTGAAAGAGCAACGGCGGCAATTTCTCACCTCGGCCAGCGGCGTCTTGGCGGGCGGCCTCTCGGGCCCCTTGAGCTTCATCGCCGGGGCGCGGCCTGCGCGCGCACAAGCCGCCGACCCGAATGCTGCAGTGTCAGCCCGGTTGCGGGCCGGCGGCGTGGTGATTGCATTTCGGCACGCTCTGGCACCCGGCACCTTCGATCCGCCGGAGTTCATGCTGCAGGACTGCTCAACCCAACGCAATCTCAACAGCCAGGGCCGGGAGCAGGCGACCCGCATAGGCCAGTGGTTCTCGAGCCAGGCATTGCAGCCTGCGATGGTCCGCAGCAGCCCCTGGTGTCGTTGCCTGGACACCGCGCGCATCGCCTTCGGGGAAAGTGCGGTGCAGCCATGGGCTGCGCTTGGCTCCCCTCAGGGCACATCACAGCAGGTTTACTCTGAACATCAGGCCCTGCTTCGTCAAGCTTTGGCCCAGCGTCGCGTCACCGGAGGATTCGAGGTGTGGGTCACGCACATGTTCGTGCTGCAGGATCTCACGGGCCAGGCCGTGGGCTCGGCAGAAGCTCTGGTGCTCCGCGGCGATCCTGGGTCACCGCGGGATCGCCGCGCGGTCCAGACGGTGGAGCGTTGGCGTCCGATCTGATGAGAGAACGGACGACGCATTGGCGAAACGCCGCGGCACACGACCGGGCCCTGCATGCCATGAAAAAGGGCCGCATCACTGCGACCCTTGAGGTTCCCGGATTGACCGGGGTTTGTTTGGTTGCGGGGGCAAGATTTGAACTTGCGACCTTTGGGTTATGAGCCCAACGAGCTACCAGGCTGCTCCACCCCGCGACAGAACTTTGAATTGTAGCCGATGCAATTCAGGAGGCCTTGCCCGGCGCCTTGCTCGCCGCTGTCGACGGCTTGGCTGCGCCGGCGGCCTTGTCCGTCTTCTTGGCCTGTGACCCAGCCTTGTCTGCCTTGGCCGCCGTAGCGGGTGCCGGCGTGGCGGATGCTTGAGGCCTTTCCGCTGAAGCCTTGGTGGGCGTCGGGGCCACCGAGGTTGCCTTTGCGGCGGGGGCGGTCGGAGCGGCGGTGGAAGCCACAGTGCCCTTCGAGGTGGGGGCGGTTGACGCGCCCGGCGCTTGGGCCATGGCCAATCCGGAAACTGCGCTGATCAGGGTCATGGCAATGGCGTTCTTGAGTGGGTTCACAGTGTTCTCCTGAAGGTCTTTGAGGGTCGCCGTCTGCTCGGACTCTCGTGAGCGGGGCCTTGTGGCCTTGCATGCCTCAACGGATCCGGGCCCCAGGCTGTTGACTCGCGCGCAAGACTATATTTTTTCGGCGGCCGTCAACCCGGGCCGTCGCCTCGCGTTACGCGCGCCCGCGCGAGGGGCAAGTCTGGCACGCGCAAAAAAGCCGGCACTCGGCCGGCTTCATTGCATGGGGCGGCCCCGTGCCGCTGTTGCCCAGCAGGCTGCCCGTCAAGCCCTCATTGGTCCGACGCAGGCTCAGCAGACGCCACGGGCTCCGGCCGGTCAACCAGCTCCACGAAGGCCATCGGCGCATTGTCGCCAACCCGAAAGCCCATCTTGAGAATCCGCGTGTAACCGCCCGGGCGACTCGCATAGCGGGGGCCAATTTCGTTGAACAGCTTGGTGACGACATCACGGTCACGCAAACGGGCAAACGCAAGGCGGCGATTGGCCACCGTGGGCGAGCGCCCCAGCGTGATCAGGGGCTCGACAACCCGGCGAAGCTCTTTGGCCTTGGGCAGCGTGGTCTTGATCGCCTCATGGCGAAGCAGCGAGACGCACATGTTTCTCAGCATCGCCAAGCGATGCTCGCTGGTGCGGTTGAGTTTCCGCAGGCCGTGTCCGTGACGCATGGTGCTTTCCTTTCCTTATTGGTCCCCTGGCCGTATCAGGTGCCCGGGTGTGCACGCGCTTTGCGATCAGCGCTTGTCCGGGC
>CAYYYC010000093.1:0-7951 GCA_964475695.1 uncultured Rubrivivax sp. | reverse complement strand
GACCGCCATGCCTTGGCGCGAGCCGCGCAGCTCCAGGGCGAGATCCTCGCCCACTACGAGGCCTATGAATTCGATCCGGTGGTGGCCAAGCTGCAGGTCTACTGCTCGGAAGACCTCGGTGCCTTCTACCTGGATGTGCTCAAGGACCGGCTCTACACCACCGCGCCGAAGAGCCTGGCCCGGCGCAGCGCCCAGACGGCGCTCTGGCACATCACCCACGCGATGCTGCGCTGGATGGCCCCGTTTCTCAGTTTCACGGCCGAGGAGGCCTGGGCACTGCTCCGGGATCGCGGCCACGATGAGTCGATCTTCGCCCAGACCTTCTGGGAGTTTCCGCCGCATGACCCGCGCCTGCTTTCCCGCTGGGCACGAATCATCGAGATCAGGGCCTTGGTCAACAAGGCCATCGAAGATCGGCGCGCCCAGGGCGAGATCGGCTCATCGCTGCAGGCGGAAGTGGAGCTCTGCCTGACGCCCGACGACCACGCCCTGATGGCCAGCCTGGGTGAAGACCTGAAGTTCGTGCTCATCACCTCTGCGGCACGGGTCGCGGCGGCCGCAGCGTTGGAGGTTCGCGTGGCGCCGAGCAGCCACCGCAAGTGCGAGCGCTGCTGGCACTGGCGCGCCGATGTCGGGACGGACCCATCCCACCCTCAGATCTGCGGGCGCTGCCTGCTCAACCTCCACGGCTCGGGCGAGTCCCGGGCCGCCGCCTGAGAGACGGCCAGCCCATGGGCAACGCAAAGCGCGCCTTCGGGCCAGGACTTCCGGCTTGGCTGGCACTGGCCCTGTTGGTGATCATCCTGGACCAGTTCACCAAGGTGCTGATCCTCGGCTCCTTCGACTGGGGCGATTCACACGCGGTCACGCCGTTCTTCAATCTTGTGCGCGTGCACAACGCCGGGGCCGCCTTCTCATTCCTGGCCGGTGCTTCAGGCTGGCAGCGCTGGTTCTTCATCGGCATCGGGCTTCTGGCTTCAGCCTTCATCGTCTGGATGCTGCACAGGCACGCCGGCCAGCGGCTTTTCTGCTTTGCCATCACCATGATCCTGGGCGGCGCACTGGGCAATGTCATCGACCGGGTGGTGCATGGCCATGTGGTGGACATGCTGGACTTCCACGCCGGCGGCTGGCACTTTCCCGCCTTCAATCTGGCGGACAGCGCGATCACGCTGGGTGCGCTGTGCCTGATCCTGGACGAAGTGCTGCGGGTGCGCCGGACCCGCTAGGCCAAAGTCAGGGCAGGAGCACCGAGGAGCCGGTGGTCTTGCGCGACTCCAGATCCGTGTGCGCCTGTCCGACCTGGGCCAGCGCATAGCGTTGATCAATGCGGATCTTCACCTGCCCTGAAGTGACCATCGCGAACAGGTCGTCTGCCATGGCCTGGGTGCTTTCCCTCGTGGCCAGGTGGGTGAACAGCGTGGGCCGCGTGACATAGAGCGAGCCCTTGGGCCCGAGCAGCCCCAGATTGAACGGCGGCACCGGACCCGATGCGTTGCCGTAGCTCGCCAGGAGTCCGAAGGGGCGCAGGCAGTCCAGAGAGCCCTCGAAAGTGTCCTTGCCGATGGAGTCATAGACCACCTTCACGCCCTTGCCGCCAGTGATGTCCTTGACCCGCTCCACAAAGCCCTCGCTGCGGTAGTCGATCATGTGGGCTGCGCCATGCTCCATGGCGAGCCGGCACTTGTCTGCGCCGCCCGCCGTGCCAATGAGCCTGAGCCCCAGGGCCTTTGCCCACTGGCAAGCGATCAGCCCCACGCCGCCGGCGGCCGCGTGGAAGAGCACAAAGTCACCCGCCTCCAGCCCACCTTGCGGCTGTGTCTTCTTGAGCAGGTATTGCACCGTCAGGCCCTTGAGCATCATGGCGGCCCCTTCCTCGAAGCTGATCGCATCGGGCAGCTTGACGACGCACTTGGCTGGCATGACGCGGGCCTGACAGTAGCTGCCTGGAGGCTGGCTCGCATAGGCGGCCCGATCGCCCGCCTGCAGATGGACCACACCCGGTCCGACCGCTTCGACAACACCTGCAGCCTCCATGCCCAACGACATCGGCAGCGGGTTGGCATACAGGCCAGTGCGCATGTAGATGTCGATGAAGTTCAGGCCAACCGCATGGTGGCGTATGCGGATCTCTCCGGGCCCGGGCTCCCCCAGCTCGCGCGAGACCAACCGCATCTTCTCAGGCCCGCCGAACTCGGAGATCTCAATGGCCTGGACGACAGTGGACATGCTGTTCTCCTGAGGGTCTGGTGGGTGGGTCGAGGAGGCGCCGGCGACTGCCGACGGGCTCTCGGCCACTGGGAGTCCGCAGTGTGCCACTTCAAGGCACGAACCGCTCCTCGGTCCGTCATTCAAGCGCCGAGCACGGACCCACCGCAGGGCGTGGATCTCAGAAGCCTGTCTCAGGGCCGCTCGAGGCTGCCCTGACAGCCTTGGCTGTCGACGGGCGGCACCGTGCGCCAGACCATTCCCGGCACACCATTGGCGACGGGCCGATGGGTCGGCGACGGCGGCTCGAAGACGATGAACAGCACACCACACCGCTCGAGCACGCCGGGCGGCACCCAGGGACTGATCTCCAGGCGACCATCGAGGACGGGATAGGGGCGTTCGGGGACGGCCAGCGAAAACGCGGAGGCCACCGGGTCAGGACCGATGACGGCACGGATCTCGCCCCCGAGCTCCAACCGAGCTGCGGCGGCAACGTCCCCGGCCCAACGCTGGGCCATGGGCTGGCCCCAGCGCGGCGCCTCCGTGGCCAAGCGTCGCTGGGAGTCGGCGAGTTGAACCGCCAGCAGAACCTGCACCACGGCCGTCGCAAAAAGCGCTGCCGGCACGGCCCTTGCGGCGTTTCGCAACAGCGGGCTGGCAGCCAGCCCGGCAGCGACAAGCCAGAGAGCGATCGGGCTGGCCCAGTGCGGCCTGAGGTTGGCGCCGGCCAACAGGCCGGCGGCCACCACGAACGCCAACGGCACCAAGGCCCAACAGTAAAGCAGGCGCCTGGCATCGGCTTGATGCTGCGCCCCGTCTGGCCCAGCGTGGGTCTGAGGGGATGACCGGTGGGCCAGGGCCATCGTGCCGGCCTTGCGTCCGAGCCACCAGGCGAGCCCTGCGACCATCACCAGCGCGCCGGACGCCCGAAGCAGCAATTCCACGCCCCAGCCTGCAAGGCCCTGCAGCCTCTGCAGTGCGCCAAGCCGCGCGCCCAGGCTCGATTCGTGCGCATAGGTCAGAGGATTGTTCTCGGAGCCAATCGCCCAGGCCAAGTGAGGCAGCAGGATGCAAGCGGCCAGGGCCAGCGCCGCGGCCAATCCGATGGCGCGTGTGCGGTCGAGCTGGCGGCGGCTGGCCACCGCAAAGCCCAGGACGGCCCCCACGGTCGTGACAGCCTGATACTTGGCCAGCAGGCCCAACCCCAGCGCCAGACCGAGAGCCAGCCACCACACAGGCTTTGACGGGCTGGCCCAGGCGCGCCAAAGCGCCCATGCAGCGCCCACCGAGCATGCGAGCATGACCGTGTTGTGGTTGTAGAGGTGCAGTCGGCTGCTGTAGTAGGCCACACACACGGCGCAGAGCAAACCCAGCAGGGCCGCGGCCGGCCCGAACATTCGCCGCAGCAGGTCCCAGAACAGGGCCAGCGAAAAGAAGTGCAGGGTTGCACCCAGCGCGTAGCTGACCCATGCGTGGCGCCCCAGGATCTCGACCCAGGGCGAGATCAGCCAGGTGGGCAGCGGCGGATGCTTGTGGTAGCCCCACTGGAGCTTCAGCACCCAGGTCAGTTGCTCGATGTTGTCGATGGGCGGGTGAGTCACCCAGGCCAGCACGCACGCGAGCCAAACCGCCCCCCAGGCGGTCAGCCCCACCAGCACGATGGGAGCGTCAAAAGGTGCCCGGATAAGCGCCCCCATCGAGCAGGATGTTCTGGCCGGTGATGTAGCCGGCGTGGGCGCTGCAGAGGAAGGCACACACCGCGCCGAACTCCTGCGCCGTGCCGAATCGTCCGCTGGGGTTGGACTGGCATCGCGCCTGCGCCACCTCCTCCAGGGTCTTTCCGCTGGACTTGGCCGCCGCCGCAAGCGTTGCATGCAGGCGATCTGTGTCGAAGGGGCCGGGGAGCAGGCCGTTGATGGTCACATTGCGCGAGGCGAGTTGCTTCTGCCGCGCCACACCGGCCACGAATCCCGTGAGCCCTGCACGGGCGCCATTGCTCAGACCCAACACATCGATGGGTGCCTTCACGGCGGCCGATGTGATGTTGACGACCCGGCCAAAGCCTCTTGCCGCCATCGAGTCCACGGTGGCCCTGATCAGTTCGATGGGCGCCAGCATGTTGGCCTCCAGAGCCTGCAGCCATGCGGCACGGTCCCACTGGCGAAAGTCCCCGGGGGGTGGCCCGCCCGCGTTGTTGATCAGGATGTCGACTTGGGGGCAGGCTGACAGCGCCGCCGCCCTTCCCTCGGCAGTGGTGATGTCCCCGGCCACTGCACGCACGGTGACCCCCGGCGCCAGGGCGCGAAGCTCGTCGGCCGTGGCCTCGAGGGTTTCACGGCCGCGGGCGGTGATCACCACATGAACACCCTCGCGCACGAGCGCCTGCGCGCATCCTCGCCCCAATCCCCGGCTGGCTGCACACACCAGCGCCCAACGCCCTGCAATGCCAAGTTCCATGATGTCTTCCCCGCTTGCCTCGTTCGTCCTGCCGCGCGCCAGGGGCAGTCGCCCCCCGGAGCATTCAGCGCCATCGCGCCAGCAGTCCCACCCCCAAAAGAACCAGTATCGTGCCCAGCAGAAGCCACAGCGTAAAGGGCTCGCCGAGCAGAGCCACACCCAACACGATGGTGGCCACAGGCCCGATCATGCCCACCTGCGCGGTCAGGGCTGCGCCTATGCGCTCGATGGCCATCATCACCGCCAGCACCGGCATCACGGTGCACAGCAGGGCGTTGAGCAGACTGAGCCACAGGACTGGCTCGGGCACCACGATGGCCACCCAGGGCTTGACCACGGCAAAGTGCATGAGGCACAGCACACCCGCCACGCTGCTGGCCAGACCCGTCAGACGCAGCGCGCCAAGACGCTCCACCAGTTCACCGCTGGACAGCAGATAGACCGAATAGCTCAGGGTGCTGGCCAGCACGAGAGCCGCGCCGACGCCGGCCTGCGCACCCTGCTCGCCCAACTCACGCCCGAAAACCAGGAGCACACCGGCGTAGCTGATCCCGGCGGCAAGCCACTGCGCCGAAGTCACCCGCTTCTTGAGCACTCCCACGCCCAGAACCATCACGAAGGTGGGGCTCAGGTAGAGGATCAGTCGCTCTAGGCTGGCCGAGATGTACATCAGCCCGTAGAAGTCGAGCATGCTCGAGAGGTAGTAGCCTGAAAAGCCCAGCGCCACGATGTTCAGGCAGTCCCGCCTCGACAGTCCGGCGGCCTCTCGCCCGGCCCACCAGGCCATGGCCAGAAACAGCGGCAAGGAAAGCAGCATCCGCCAGGCCACCACCGTGACCGCATCCACGCCGTGCCGGTACATCAGCTTGGCCAGCACTGCCTTGCCCGCGAAACCCAACGCGCCGGCCACGGCCAGCGCCATGCCCTGCCAGAACCTTCGGCCCGCGACCGATGCGCCGCTGTGGGCGGATGCGCTCACCAGGCCACGGCGGCGCCGTCGCGCCTCGGATCGCTGGCTGCGACATAGCCTTCCACGGAGGGATCGCCCAGCCTCCAGATGAACTGGCCCGCGCCAAAGTCCATGTAGCTGTCGTTGAGCCCCTCCAGGCGGTGGCCCAGCAACGCCAGGCCCTCAATCGTCGAGGCGGGCATGTGCGGCTCAACATTGAGCGACAGGCCACCGTTGACCCGCCAACGCGGGCCGTCGCAGGCCGCCTGAGGGTTCTGACCATAGTCGAGCATGCGCACCATCGTCTGCAGGTGCCCCTGGGGCTGCATGTGCCCACCCATCACGCCGAAGCTCATCAGCGGCTGACCCTGTCGGCTGAGGAAGGCCGGAATGATCGTGTGGAAGGGGCGGCGGTGTGGCGCCACGAGATTGGGGCTGCGGGCCTCCATCGAAAAGCCGTGGCCCCGGTTCTGCAGACTGATCCCCCAATGCGGCACCACCACCCCCGAGCCGAATCCCATGTAATTGCTTTGGATGAGGCTGACCATCATGCCGCCGCGGTCGGCGGCCGTCAGATAGATCGTGCCGCCGCGCGGCAGCTCGCCGGCCTTGAAGTCCTGGGCCCGCCCACGGTCCACCAGCCTGGCGCGCTCGGCCAGGTAAGTGGGGTCCAGCATCTGCGCCGGCGACAGCCGCATGCTGCGCGCATCACCGACATGCCGGTAGACATCGGCAAAGGCCAGCTTCATCGCCTCGATCTGCAGATGACAGCTCATGACGCTGTCCACCGGGTGCTCGCCGACATTGAGATGTGCCAGGATGCCTGCAGCCATCTGCGCAGCGATGCCTTGGCCGTTGGGAGGAATTTCGTGAAGCGTGTGTCCCCGGTAGTCCTGACCCAGGGGCTGCACCCACTCGGGCTCGTAGGCGGCCAGATCATCCGCGGTCATCGACCCGCCGTGCTGCTGCACATGGGCCGCAATGGCCTGGGCCAGCTCGCCGCGATAGAAGGACTCCCCCTGGGTTCTGGCAATCTCAGACAAAGCCCGGCTGGCCGCAGGCATTGCAAAGTGCTCGCCCGCCTGAGGCGCTCGACCGTGCGGCAGGAAGACCTGGGCGAAGCCCGGCTGCCCCGTCAACTCCTGCAGCCCTGCGGCCAGCGCCCACTTTTCCTGCACCACCACCGGCACCGCATAGCCACGGGCAGCCACTTCGATCGCCGGGGCCAACACATCGCCGAAGGCCAGGCGACCCAGTCGGCGGTGCAGCGCCACCCATGCCGAGACGGCGCCCGGAACGGTGACCGAATCGACGCCGCGCCGGGGAATCTGGGACGCGTGCCGGCGCTCGAAGTACCCGGGCGTCCAGCCCTTCGGCGCGTGGCCCGAAGCGTTCAGGCCCAGGAGTTGCCGCCCATCCCAGACCAGAGCAAAGGCGTCCGACCCCAGGCCGTTGCTGCAGGGCTCCACCACCGTCATGCAGGCGGCCATCGCCACGGCCGCATCGACCGCGTTGCCGCCGGCCTGCAGCATCTTCAGCCCGGCCTGAGCAGCCCAGGGGTGGGAGGTGGCGGCAATGTCACGCCCGAAGACGGGCGTGCGGCGGCTGGGATAGGGATTGCGATAGTCGAATTGCATGGCGGTCATCCAGGGAAACAAGGCCATTGTCCTTCCCGGCGGCCGGGGCACAATTCCGCTTCATGAAAATCGACCTCCAACCTCATCGGCTCGGCCACGCCGGCCCCAAGCTTGCCAACGCTGCGGCGACGCTCTTGCTGGCGCTGGCATCTCCAGTCGTCCTGGCACAGTCAGGCCCGGCGCCCGCAGGTCAAAGCTCAGCCTGGTGGCCCGACCTTTCCTCAGGATGGTCGACCGCGAACTGGCGGGCCGTCGTGTCACCGTATGCGCCACACCTGCGGCCCAGTGATGAGCACTCCGATGTCTGGGCGGTCGGACTGGAGCGGCAGCGGCCAGACCATTGGCTGGCCGGGGCCTCGTTCTTCAGCAACTCCTTCGGCCAGCCCAGCGGCTATTTCTATCTGGGCAAACGCTTCCCGGGACTTCTCGGCCAGCCACAGCTGTTCGGGCAGTTCTCAGCCGGCGTGCTGTACGGCTACCGCGGCAAGTACCAGAACAAGGTTCCCTTCAACCACAACGGCTTCTCGCCAGGCGCGCTTCTTTCCGTGGGTTGGCAGTTCAACCGGCGTGCGTCCCTGACCCTTCATGCCGTGGGCGACGCGGCGGTCATGCTCCAACTGGGCTGGGATCTTCCCGACTGAGTCCGCCCCTCATTCCTCCTGGAATGCCTTCTGACGCCCGCGTTTGATCGACGGCA
>CAYYYC010000092.1:0-8108 GCA_964475695.1 uncultured Rubrivivax sp. | reverse complement strand
GTGCGCCACCTGGAGCGGGGGGCGGATCGGATCACCGCAGCCTTGCAGGGGACGGCCGAGATCGGGCTGGCGGTGGCCGCCACCACCTTCTCGATCGTGGCCGTCTTCATCCCCGTGGCCTTCATGCCGGGCATCTCGGGGGAGTGGTTTCGGCCCTTTGGCTTGACGGTGGTGGCCTCGGTCTTCGTCAGTCTCCTGATTTCGTTCACCCTGGACCCGATGCTCTCGGCCTACTGGGGCGATCCGCCGGGGCACGCCGACGCGCCCAAGCGTGGGATCAGCGCCTGGCTGGATTCCTTCAACCGCTGGTTCGACCGTCAGGCCGACCGCTACGGGCTCGTGATCGAGTGGGCGCTGCACCACAGGCGCTGGATGACGGCCTTCGCCCTGGCCAGCTTCCTGGCGGCCATTGCCCTGCAGGCCAAATACGGCGGCACAAGCTTCCTGCCGGTCTCCGACTACGGGGTCTTGGCTGTGGATGTGCGCACGCCGCCCTCCTCCAGCCTGGAGTACGCCAGGCTGAAGGTGGAGTCGGCCGCGGCTCTGGCGCGTGAGCTTCCCGAGACCAAGGCCACCAACGCGCAGATCAACCCCAACGGCGGGCGGATCTATGTGGATGTGGGCGACACGAAGGGCCGCAAGCGATCCTCGGTGGAGATCGGACAGGAGTTGCGCGAGCGCATCGCGGTGTTGGTGGGGGCGGAGTATTCGGTGCTCGATGACCTGGCTGGCGGCGCAGCCAAGCCGGTGCAGGTGCGCTTCACCGGCCCCGATTCCCGCAAGCTCCTGGAAATCACCGAGGAATACATGGAGCGGCTTCGGCAGGTGCCGGGCGCCGTGGATGTGGCGCTGTCCATGCAGGCCCCCCAAAACGAGCTGCAGATCGAGCTTGACCGCGGCCTGACTGCGGCCATGGGTGTGTCCACGGGCGATGTGGCCAACACGCTGCGGGTGGCCTTTGCCGGCGTGGAAGTGGGCGACTGGGTGGACCCCACGGGGGAGGCGCGCGATGTGGCGGTGCGGCTCGCTCCTGCGGACCGGGTGGACGCCTCCCACATCGAGCGCCTTCCCGTGCCCATCGGCAACACCGGTCAGACCGTGCCGTTGGCCCAGATTGCGCGGGTGACCATGGGCAAGGCCCCGTCCCGCATCGAGCACATCGACGGCAAGCGCAGCGTCGGCGTGGCCGCCAATGCGCAGGGCCGCTCCCCGGGCGAAGTGACTGCCGACGCCATGAAGCTGGCGCGCTCGATGGAATTTCCCCCCGGCTACGGGATCGAGTTGGCCGGCGCATCCAAGGACCAGCAGGAGGTCTTCAAGCAGATGGGCATTGCGCTGGTTTCAGGCGTGGGGCTGATGTACCTGATCCTGGTGATGCAGTTCGGGTCCTTCACCGCGCCCCTGGCGGTGATGCTCTCGCTGCCGCTGTCGCTGATCGGCGTGGTTCTGGCGCTGCTGATGACCGGCGGCACCCTCAACCTGATGAGCCTGATCGGGGTGATCATGCTCATGGGCCTGGTGGCCAAGAACGCGATCCTGCTGCTGGATGCGGCGCGCGTGATGGAGGCGCAGGGCGTGGATCGGGAGGAGGCGCTGATGGCCGCGGGCCGCAAGCGGCTGCGCCCCATTCTCATGACGACCTTCGCGCTGATCGCCGGCATGATGCCGGTGGCCATCGGGGTGGGCCAGGGCGGCGAGTTCTACCGACCCCTGGCCGTGGCCATCATCGGCGGCACCATCACCTCCACGCTGTTGACGCTGCTGGTGATTCCGAGCTTTTACGACAGCATCGAGGTCATGCGGGACCACCTGTTCGAGAAGTTCGCCCACAGGTCATCGTCTCGCGGTTTGGCCTGGGCGGCGCTGGTCACGGGGCTCGAGATCGTGGCCACGCTGTTGCTGCTGCGCCTGCTGTGGCGATCGGGGGCGGGCGTGTTGCGGCGAGTCCGGGGGCGCAGGGCGGCGTCGCTGCCGGCGCCCTGAGGCTGGAACCGAGGCCATGCGGGCAAGCGCATGCTCAGGCGCATGAAGGCAGCCCGCGGCCTCGTCCTGCCCCTTTGCCTGGGATTGGCGGGATTGCTGCCTCAGGCGCGGGCGCAAGGCAGCGGGGCCGAGCCGTCTGAGCCCGCAGCCGACCCCGCGCCGCAGAGCCAGAGCCGAGCGACGCCAACGCCTCCGGTCGCACCCCCCCGTGACACCGCCCCCGTCCAGCGGGTCAACATCGATGGGCGCCAGGATGCGCAGGAGGCTCGTCGCCGCTCCACCGCCTCGCGCATCATCTACGGGCGCGAGGAAATCGAACGCATGGGCGATGCCACCGTTGGCGAGATCCTCAAGCGGCTGCCTGGGGTCACGGTCGGCGGACGCCCCGGCCGCGGGGGTGACCCCCGCATGAGGGGCCTGGGTGGCGGCTACACCCAGATCCTGGTGGATGGCGAGCGAATGCCCCCGGGCTTTTCCCTGGACGCCATTGAGCCCGACCAGATCGAGCGCATTGAGATCCTTCGCGCGCCGGTGGCCGAGTTCGGGGCGCGCGCGATTGCCGGCACGATCAACATCGTGCTGCGCGAGGAGTTCAGGCCACGGCAGAACTCGGCCCGCCTGGGCGTGGCGTCCGAGCGTGGCCAACCCCAGGCCAGTGGCTCGTGGACTCGCGGGGATCGCCAGGGCCCGCTGGAGCACACCACCACCGCCAGCGCTTCCGCGCGCCGAGTGGTCGACCGGAGCACCAGCACCATCAGCGCCTTCGATGCCCAGGGGCTGCCCAGCCTGCAGCAGCGCATCACCTCGGAATCGGCGCCGCAGAGCGCGAACTTTTTTCTCAGCACCCGATGGCGATGGCAGCAGGGGCCTGACCGCTTGGAGCTCCAGCCCCACATCAATGTGACCCGCTCCAGCAGCCGCGGGCAATCGGACCTTGAGCAGGAGATCGGCCAGGCCCTGCCCCCCTATGCGCACGCCGACGGGCAATCGCAGTCGCAGAATCTTCAGGCCCGCCTGGGCGGCTACTGGCAGCACACCCTGGGCTCGGGGTCTCGATTGGTGCTGCGTCTGGGCGGCTCTCTGGCGCAGGCGGACTCCCGGTCGCAGTCCACCCAGCGCGCGTCCGACGGCGCGCTGGTGCGACTGCGTCAGGACGAAGCCCACATCCGAGACACCTCCTTCAACCACAGCGGCCGCTGGTCCACGCTCTTGGGCGCAGACCACTCGCTGGTCGCGGGCTGGGAGTTGCAGGCCAACCGGCGACGGGATGGGCGGGTGCTGCTGGACAACGGCATCTCCCGCCTGGCCGATTTCGGGGAAAACGTGCAGGCCAGCGCGCAGCGCACCGCGCTCTTCCTGCAGGACGAGTGGGAGCCCACTCGTCGCTGGGGCTTCAATGCGGGACTGCGCTGGGAAGCCATACGGACCGAGGGCCAGTCCGCGCTCGGCCGCGTCGTCAACGACAGTGCGGTGCTGACGCCCCTGGCCCATGCCGTCTGGCGGTTGGCCGAGCGCTCGCGGGACCAGGTTCGGCTGTCGCTCACACGAAGCTACCGCAGCCCCAGCACGGCGCAGCTGATCGCGCGGCCGACGCTGTCCGGGCTGTATCCGGCCGATGCGGCCAACCAGCCCACCAGCCCGGACCGCGCCGGCAACCCGGCGCTCCGGCCCGAGGTTGCGCGAGGCCTGGACCTTGCCTTCGAGCGCTACCTGCCCTCGGGGGGCTTCCTCGGCGCCAACCTGTTTGCGCGCCACATTGACGACCTCATCCGCAACACCCGAACCCTGCAGACGGTCGTCTGGAGCCCGGTGCCTCGCTGGGTGAGCAGCCCGAGCAACATCGGCTCGGCCCAGACCGCAGGGCTGGAACTCGAGGCGCGCTTTCGTGCCGCCGACCTGGGCTGGGTGAACTGGCCGCTGACCGTGCGCGCGAACGCGAGTCGCTTCTGGTCGCGGGTGGATCAGGTGCCTGGCCCCGACAACCGCCTCGACCAGCAGCCCACCTGGACGGCCAACCTGGGCCTGGATTGGGCGCTCCGGCGCTGGCCGCTGACCGTGGGCGGCAACCTCAACCTGACGCCGGGCTTTGTGGTTCGGCAGTTCGACGCCCAGTTTTACGAGCAGGGGCGCAAGCGTGTGATCGATGCGTATGCCTTGTGGAGGCTCTCGGCTCTGACTCAGTTGCGGCTGAGTGCCTCCAATGCCCTGCCCAGGCCCTACGAGACGGCCACCACCGTCGATTTGGACGATGGCAGCCGCCAGCGGCAGCAGGGCGTGGCGCAGACGCGGATGAACCTGGGCCTTCGGCTGGAGCTCAAGTTTTGAGCCCGGGCGCGCGGCCCTCACCGGGAGATGCCTTGAAGCCCAACCCCGTTTTCCGCCCTGATCCGGCAACGCTTGAGGCCATGCGCGCCCTGGATCGGGACGATGCGCTCAGCCCCTTGCGCGACCTGATGGCCTTGCCGCCGGAGCTGATCTATCTGGACGGCAATTCACTGGGCCCGATGCCTCGGCAAGCCGCCGAGGCCGTGGAACAGGCGCTGCGCCACGAGTGGGCGCAGGGTCTGATCCGCAGTTGGAACGACGCGGGCTGGATCTCCCGCGCGCGCGCCGTGGGCGACGACCTCGCGCCGCTGATTGGCGCAAGCCCGGGCGAGGTGCTGGTGGCCGACAGCACTTCGATCAACCTGCACAAGGTCTTGGGGGCAGCGATGTCGCTGAGCCGAAGGCGCGACCCCACCCGGGCGGTGCTGTTGACGCAGGAGGACAACTTCCCCACCGACCGCTACATCGCACAGGGGCTTTGCCAGCAGTGGGGCTGGACGCTGCGCGAAGCCCCCGCGGGAACGCAGGACTGGGCGGCCGAGCTGGACCGCCCCGATGTGGGCATCCTGATGCTCACCCATGTGAACTACCGCAGCGGCGAGATGCACGACATGGCACGGGTCAACCGTCATGCGCAGGCCCGCGGCGTCTTGACCGTGTGGGATCTGGCCCACAGCGCCGGCGCGGTGGAGCTGGCGCTCAAGGCTCCCGGGGCCGCGGCCGACTTTGCCGTGGGTTGCGGCTACAAGTACCTCAACGGGGGGCCGGGTGCGCCGGCCTTCGTCTGGGTGCATCCGGATCATGTGAATCGGACCGAGCAGCCCCTGCGTGGCTGGCTTGGGCATGAGGCGCCGTTTGCCTTCGAGCCGGACTACAGGCCTGCACCCGGCATTGATCGCTACACCTGCGGAACACCGCCCATCCTGAGCCTGACGGCACTGCAGGCTGGCGTGCGGGCGCTGCGGCAAGCGGATGCATTGGGGGGCATGGCGGCGCTGCGCCGCAAATCGCTGTCCCTGACTTCGGCCTTCATTGAATGCAGCAGCGCTGCCGCCCAAGCCCATGGGCTGACCCTGCTCACACCGCTGGAGCCGCAGCGGCGCGGCTCCCAGGTCAGTTGGGCCTGCGCCGCAGGCGGCCCGGATGGCTTTTCGGTGATGCAGGGCCTGATCCGGCGCGGTGTCATCGGTGATTTCCGCTCGGGGCCCCGCGCCGGCGAGCCCGACATCCTGCGCTTTGGTTTTGCCCCGCTCTACAACACCCACGAGGAGGCCTGGCGGGCGGCGCAGGCCTTGGCTGAGGAGCTCGCCCGGGCGTCGACAGGCCCTTTGGGCGCCGTGCGGCGGCCGCTCGTGACTTGACAGCCCACCCCTGGGCACCCGACACTGCGATTTGTCTTGGACGAAGTTGGTCCAGCGCCAACCCCCTTTTTCCAAAGGCGTTCCATGACTTCCTCCGCCTCACCTTTTGAGCGGTTGCTGCAGAACGGCGCCGACGCCAGCGCGGCAATCAGCGCGCCTGGGCGACCTGCCCTGACCCACGCCGGACTGAGGGCGCTGGTGCTCAGGACCATCTCGCGGCTCAATGCGCTGGGGGTTGGGCGCGGCGACCGGGTGGCCATCGTGCTGCCCAACGGGCCTGAGATGGCCACCTGTTACCTGGCCTGCGCGGCCGGGGTCACCAGCGCGCCACTCAACCCGGCCTACCGGGCCGATGAATTCGAGTTCTACCTCAGCGACCTCAACGCCCGGCTGCTGATCGTCGAGCAAGGGAGCACCAGCCCCGCCGTCGAAGTGGCCACCCGCTTGGGTGTGCGGGTGGTGGAGCTGCATGTGGCTGCGGGCGCCGCCGCCGGAGAATTCTCCCTGCAGCCGAGCCGGGCCGAGGGCCCTGAGCCTGCGCCGATCGCGAACGGCGGCTGGTCCATGGCGTCGGATGTGGGCATGGTGCTGCACACCTCAGGCACCACGTCCCGGCCCAAGATCGTGCCCTTGAGCGTGGGCAACCTGGCTGCTTCGGCCCGCAACATCGGCCAGACCTTGAAGTTCACCCCGGCCGACCGGGGACTGAACATCATGCCGCTGTTCCACATTCATGGGCTGATCGCCGGGGTGCTGGCGCCGATTTCGGCCGGCTCGGAGGTGTTCTGCACCCCGGGCTTCAATGCCCTGAAGTTCTTTGCCTGGATGGATGAGGCCCGCCCCACCTGGTACACCGCCGTGCCCACCATGCATCAGGCGATCCTGCAGCGGGCCAAGGGAAACAGCGAAGTGATCGCTCGCAACCCCCTGAGATTCCTGCGCTCCTCCTCATCCTCAATCCCGCCCCAGGTGATCCGGGAATTGGAGGAAGTCTTCAAGGCGCCGCTCATCGAGTCCTATGGCATGACCGAAGCCACCCACCAGATGGCCAGCAATCCGCTTCCCCCGGCCAAACGCAAGCCCGGGTCCGTGGGCGTGGCCGCGGGGCCGCAGGTGGCCATCATGCTCGACGGGCAGATCCTGCCCCCGGGGCAGACCGGCGAGATCGTGATCCGAGGCGACAACGTCACCGCCGGCTACGAGAACAACGAAAAGGCCAACGCCGAGGGCTTCCACGAAGGCTGGTTTCGCACCGGCGATCAGGGGGTGATGGATGAGGAAGGCTACATCACCATCACGGGGCGTCTGAAGGAGATCATCAACCGTGGGGGCGAAAAGGTCAGCCCCAGGGAGGTCGATGAGATTCTGATGGACCACCCGGCCGTGGCGCAGGTGGTGTGCTTCGGCATGCCCCACCCGAAGCTGGGCGAGGAGGTGGCGGCGGTGGTGGTGCTGCGCGAAGGGCAGTCGGTCAGCGAGAAGGACCTGCAGGCCTTCGTGGCCGGCCGGGCGGCCGACTTCAAGGTGCCCAAGAAGATTCTCTTCATGGACGAGATCCCGAAAGGGGCCACGGGCAAGCTGCAGCGCATTGGCTTGGCGGCCAAGCTGGGCTTGGCTTGAGCCTCGGTGCCGGAAGCAAGTGATTAAGCAATAACTTAACCATCTCAGCCGAAAGTTTCAATTTCCCCAAAATCAAAGCGTGCCTACATTTCAGGCTTCGCGCGATCTTTTTCAAACTTTGACCTAGACAAAACTCACCTTCTTGCGGGCTGTCCTGCCGCACCGACGGTACTCAGGAGACAGCCATGACGCACGATCCGCAGATCCCTCAAGCCCGCCCGTTGCTCCCATCCGAGGCCCATCCGGTGCGCGCCATCGCGCAGGACATGGGCGCCTCGCTCCGTGCCGCGGTGACCGTGGTGGCCATCGCCCTGGGAGCGGGCTTTCTCATCGGTTCGGCCGGGCGCGCCCAGGCCGCCTGGGAGCCCAGCAAGCCGGTGGAATTCGTGGTGCCTGCCGGCACCGGTGGCGGGGCCGACCAGATGGCCCGCTTCATCCAGGGCGTGGTGGCCAAGCACAGCCTGATGAAACAGCCCATCGTGGTGCTCAACAAGAGCGGCGGCGCCGGGGCGGAAGGGTTCCTTGACGTGAAGAACGACAAGGGCAATCCGCACAAGATCGTCATCACGCTGTCCAACCTTTTCACCACGCCGCTGGCCACCGCGGTGCCCTTCAACTGGCGCGACATGACGCCTGTGGCCATGCTGGCCCTGGACCAGTTCGTGCTGTGGGTCAACGAGGAGTCGCCCCACAAGACAGCCAAGGCCTACTTCGAAGCGGTCAAGGCCAGCCCCGACCGTGCCTTCAAGATGGCCGGCACCGGCTCCAAGCAGGAAGACCAGATCATCACCGTGATGATCGAGAAGGCCGCGGGCAAGA
>CAYYYC010000091.1:0-8171 GCA_964475695.1 uncultured Rubrivivax sp. | reverse complement strand
CAGCTCATCATCGAGGCCCTGCAGGAAGCCGGGTTCCCGGCGGGGGTGGTGAACTACATCACGAATGCGCCGCAGGACGCCGGGGCCGTGGTGGAGGCCATGGTGGCCCACCCGGCGGTGCGGCGGGTGAACTTCACAGGATCAACCCGGGTGGGGCGGATCATCGCCATGACCTGCGCCAAGCACCTCAAGCCGGCGGTGCTGGAGCTGGGCGGCAAGGCGCCGCTGATCGTGCTCGACGATGCCGATCTGGATGAGGCGGTGGCCGGCGCCGCGTTCGGCAGCTTTGCCAACAGCGGACAGATCTGCATGAGCACCGAGCGGATCATCGTCGACGAGAAGGTGGCCGATGAGTTCGTGCGCAAGTTCACCGAGAAGGCCAAGTCCCTCCCGCTGGGCGACCCGCGCAAGCCGGAGCCGGTGGTTCTGGGCAGCGTGATCGGCATGCCCACGGTGGAACACTGCAACGCGCTGATCGACGATGCGTTAGCCAAAGGCGCACGGCTGCTGTGCGGTGGCAAGGCCGACAACACCTTGATGCCCGCCACGCTGCTCGACCGCGTCACGCCGCAGATGCGCATCTATCACGAAGAGACTTTCGGGCCGGTCAAGGCCATCGTTCGCGTCAGCGGCGTCGAGCAGGCCATCGCCTGCGCCAACGACAACGAATACGGGCTGAGCGCCGCCGTCTTCGGCCGTGACATCGCCCGGGCCTACAACGTGGCCCGCCGCATCGATTCCGGGATCTGCCATGTCAACGGCCCCACGGTGCACGACGAAGCCCAGATGCCCTTCGGGGGCGTCAAGGGGTCAGGCCTGGGGCGCTTTGGCGGCAAGGCCGGCATTGCCGAATTCACCGAACTGAGGTGGATCACGGTGCAGACCACGCCGCGCCACTACCCGTTCTGAGGGGCCTGTGAGTTTCGAGCTCGACCAGGACTTTCGGGGCCTGGTGCTCGGAGCCAGCGGCGCGCTGGGCGGTGCTTTTGCCGATTTCCTGCGCCAGCACCCGAGGTGCGGACATGTCACAGAGCTGTCGCGCTCGGCGGGTGACTTCGACCTCGAGGACCCGGATTCGCTGGAGGCCCTGGGCCATCGATTGCGCGCCGAGCCGCCTTTCCAGGTCGTCATAGACGCCACCGGTGCGTTGACCCTGCGTGGGGTGGGGCCGGAGAAGTCGCTGGCCCAGCTGAAGGGCGATGCTCTGGCGCAGGCCTTTGCGGTCAACGCCACGGGCCCGGCATTGATGCTGCGCCACCTGGCGCCCCTGCTGGCCCGCGGCGATGCCCTGTACGCCAAGCTCTCGGCCCGGGTGGGCAGCATTTCAGACAACCGCAAGGGGGGCTGGTACGGCTATCGCGCCTCCAAGGCTGCCTTGAACATGTTCCTGCAGACGGCCGCCATCGAACTGCAGCGCAGGAACCCCCGGTTGCGGGTGGCGGCGCTTCAGCCCGGAACGGTTCGATCGCGGCTGTCTGAGCCCTACCGACAGGGTGCGCCTCGTCTGCTGGAGCCCACAGAGTCGGTCCAGGGGATGATGGCGGCCCTGCTGAAACTCGAACCGCAATCCGGCGCCGTGTTTCTCGACCATGCGGGGCAGGCGATTCCCTGGTGACTTTGCGCGGGCTGCGCGCCTGCCTCATGCCTGCGGACCGGCGCTGGGTCAAACGATCTTGGGAATCCAGAAGGCCGCCGACGACGCGTGATAGACCTCGGGCCGCTCCTGACCCAGGGACGGGTCGCACTTGAGCACCGGGGCGATGAGCTTGCGCGAGGCTTCGGACTCCATCAGCCTGGCCGCGCCGCCAGAGGCGCCCACCAGGCCGCCCACGATGCAGGCGTTGGTGTCGGTGTCGCCGCCTCTGAGCAGGGTCTGCGTGAGAGCCACGCGCAGCGAAGACTTCTGGCTGAGATGGTGGAAGGCGTGGCTGAAGGCGATGCGGACATAGCCGGCCTGGGGATGCGCCTCGGGAAGATTGCCCTCCAGCGCCTCGTCGAGCCACTCGCCGGCCTCGCTGCCTTGGGCCTGGAGGTATTCGCGGGCGGTGCGCACCGCCCCTGGGCTGTCGCCCGGGTTGAGGACCAGGTGCCGGATGGCCAGCACATAGGCCGCATTGGCCTGGGTGCAACTCGGATGCGGGTGAGTCATGGCCGCATCCGCACCGGCCCAATCGATGGCCTGCTGCGCGGAAAACTTGGCTGATGCCACACCCAGAGGCGTCACCCTCATGAGCGCGCCGTTGGCCTTGCTCTGCCTGTTGTTCCGTGCCGCCGCCCGCGAGACGACCGCCGCCGGATCCTGAAGCTGGTGGCCCTGCACCGACAGCGCATTGGAGGTGGCTTTCCCCATGTCGAAAGGCCGCGATTCTGCCCAGTCGATGTAGTAGCGCGCGGCCAGGCTGGGGTCGTACCGGCCATCGCGCTCGGCCAGGGCCCGCAACAGGCAAAGGGTCAGCTCGCCGTCGTCGGTGATCTGCCCGGGCGCCAGGCCAAACACGCCCCCGCCGGGCATGCTCAGCGCCCGGTCCACATCCTGGCGGGTGGGCCGACGCCCCAGGAACTCCAGCACGCCGCCGGCCGCATCGCCCACCAGGGCCCCCACGATGGCGCCATAGCCGGCGCTGTGCGCCTCGCTCAGGTTGCGGGGCAGCAGTGGGCTGTCGTCATCGCTCATGGTCGTTCCCTCCATTCCGAGCACGGAGCGCACCCGCCGCGCCGAGGCCAGCACCTTCTTGGACGGCTGGCGGCGCAGGTCGGACTTCGTCTGCCGCAGATTGTTCACAAAGGCCACATAGGCCTCGAAGAGCTCTTCAGCCCGTCCATAGGCCTTGTCTCCCAGAAACGTTCTGGCGAGATCGGCCTGGTCTTCCCGCCAGGCGTCCTGCAGGTCCTTAAGGCTGAGTCGCCTGAACGCGTCGCTGTCGTAGACCTGGGACTTGGCCTTTTCCGAAAGGGCCCGCAGGGAAGACTCCGCCTCTCGGTCGACGGCGTGGTAGCGGCCGATGCTGTCGGCCTGGATCTCAATCGCATTGCCCGTCTTGAAGTCGCCCCAGGTGGTGCCCTCGACGATGAGCAGCGCAATCGACTTTCGCTTGGGAAAGATCGCCTGGCAGATGCCCACGAGGTAGCCCGCCACATGGCCCCTGGTGACGGTGAACTCCACGGTCTCCCCGGGTGTGGCCCAGACGGCGCCATCGCCCCCGGCATAGCGCCGCTCACCCAGACACATCGAGCGCAGCCCGTTGTGTTGACGCACCTCGCCCACCTGGGGTTCCAGGTCCACCTGCAGCAGTCTTTCATGCATCGGCATCAGCCCTCCTCAATGTTGTTCGTGCCTCCGTCTGCATCGGGCTCGAGGCCCGTTTGCCTTTTTTCATGGTGCGGACTTTCCGGGCGGGCTGTCAAATCCGGGTGTTGCTGCGTCGGCTCTACCTACGGTAGGGGGGCAGCGGAAATTCCCGACCAATTTTCTTGGGTGGGGTGCGGCCGGGGTTCACCGGCCCTGAAACTACAGCCACTGCCGGCGCCAGCGCCTTCCATCCCAATGCAGCATGGCGTAGCGCAACCGCGCGGTGTTGGTGTGCTCTTCAAGGTCCAGCCGGCTTTCATAGGCCCGGCGCCGGTCCCAGTGGTCTGTCAACACCAGGGCCGTGCGGTTGAAGATGGCCCTGGGTCCGCAGCCGCAGTGGATCAGATGCTCCCGAAGCCATCGCAGGATCATGGCCAGACTGAAGCGTGCGTTTTGCGCCGCGTTCGCGGCCGATTCGCCCGCCAGGGGTTGCCGAGCGATGGCCAGGACGATGGGCGCACAGCCCGGCGGCGTGCCTGGCGGCGCGGGGATGAGGTTGATCCACGGCCGCGGGGCTTGGGCCGATGGCGGTCCGCCGACCCGGTCGGCCACGCCGCCCAGGTCCTCCAGCGACTCGAAGCCGTCGTCCAGCGCCCGCTGCATCAAATCGAGCGCCAACGCTCGCGCCTCGTCGGGCAGATCTTCAAGCGCCGTGTTGCCCAGCAGGCCCCGCAGAGCCTGGCTCAAATGGTCTGGCATCGTCGCTCCTTTCGTTTGCATCCTGATGACCCTGACTTGATGATCAGGGCCTGGTGGCTCACAGGGTGACCTGGACGAAAACGCAGTGGCGGCGGACGCCGCGGGCGGGCCGATCCGGGCTCGCGAAGGCGCCCCTACCTCTCGGTCCGACGACCCTCGGTGGTCTTGCGACGCAGGAAGGCCGGGATTTCAACCTCCTGCATCGCACTGAAGGCCTCCTCGGCCGTGCTTGAGAGCCGGCTCTCCATCTTGCGCGACCTGTAGAGCATCTCCTTGGACATGCGCTGCTCATCGCGCTCCCGCATCAGTTGACGGGTGAATGCAATCGACGCGGCAATCCAGGGCTCGCGCTGGCCCAGGGCCTCAAGACCGGCGAGCAACTGCTCCACCTGCGCCCAGTCTCCGTGCAGCGCGGCTGCGCGGATCTGGAGCTGCAGGCGGGCTGCATCCAATTCACTCAGTCGCCGCTGGACCAGCTCGTGGGCCGGCAGGCCGTCGAAAGCGTCGCCCTCAACTTCGGGCAAGCGAGGAAGGCTGGCCGTGAAGACTTGGCGAACCCCGCCGGAATCGGTGGCCGTTGCCTGAACGGTCAGCACCGTGCCATGCTCGCGCTGCGCCCGCAACGCCTCGGCCATGGGCATGCGCAGCAAGGCCCAGCACTCGGAGCCCATGGCCACCGACGGCATGCGCCAGCCCGCGCCGGTGCTTTCGTAGGCGTTGAGCACCTCCACCCCCGCGGGGCCCTGGGTGACCGTCATCTCCACGGCCCGCCATTGAAGCTGAGACAGCAGGCCTATCTCGGACTCGAATGTCTCGGCCAGGTCGACGGCGCGCTCGCCGTAGTGCGCATTGCCCTGTCCTGCCCTGGCCATCGCCGTCATCAGCTCTTCGTTGAAGTCGACACCCAACCCCACGGTGGTGGTTGTCACACCCGCGCCGGCAAGGGCGGCGACCTGTTCGCAGATTTGCGCCGAATCGGTCAGCCCCGCATTGGCCAAGCCGTCCGACAGGAGCACCACATGGCAGGCCGCGTCACCGCCAGCGTGCGGCGCGAGCATCTCTCCGGCGCGAAGCCAACCTGCATGCAGATTCGTGCTTCCGCCCGCCGTGATCCCGAGCGCCAGCGCCTGAAGAACGCTGCCGGCCGGATCCACCGTCCCCAGCGGCATCACGGTGTCGACGGCATCGTCGTATTGAACCAACCCGACCTGGTCGCTCGGGTCCATCCGAGCCACCAGATCGGCCACACACTTCTTGGCCTCCGTCAGCTTGGGGCCCTGCATGGAGCCGGAGCGGTCGATCACCAGAGCGAGATTCAGCGGCGTTCGCTTGAAGCCCGCGGTGGGCTCGGATTGCAGCCGAACCAGGAGGTGAAAGTCCTGGGCGGACTCGCACAGCGCGGGCTTGATGGGATTGATCACGATTTTCATGCGGCACCTTTGTTTTTTCGGACAGTGGATTCGGGATGAAGCGCCAGGCCCTGCATGCGCTCCTCGATCTCGGCGAGCTTGGCGGAAATCATGGCTTGGCAGCCTTCGAGGTGGCGCGCGGCATCGGCGAAGCAGCGCTGCTGCATCTCCAGACTGGCTTCCAGACGCTGGGCCTGGTCCTCGAAAAGTGCCCTCTGCTTCTGCGCCTCTTCAAAGAAGTAGCGCTGCTGGTCGATCTGCCTTTCGATCATGTGCATGGGCTTCATGAGCATGCGTTCGAATCGGTGGGAGGTCTCTTCCATGAGCTCGGCCAATCTGCCGACGGCCACCTTGAACTCCACCGGGTCGATTCGCTGCACCTGCACCTGCGCGCTCATGCCTCGGATGGCGTCTTCCACCATCGCGTGAACCCTGGCCTGCAGATCCTTGAGTTGGCCGTGCACCCGCTGCTCCATCTCGCGCATTTCGTGCAGCACATCAACCATCCCCATCCCCGTGGCAACACTCGACAGGGTCTTGGGTGTGGTCGGACGGCGCGAAGAAGGGGCAGGCGTGCCGCGCAACGGCGCTTCGGTGCGGAACGCCGCCACCAGGAGCTCGGCCTCACTGGCCCGGCCGGGCTTTTCAAGGTAGGCCACGAGCGCGTCGGTCGTCACGACCGCGGTGTACTTGGCGATCTTGGCCAGCGGAAAGCCCTCGGCCAACAGGCGCCGTGCCGCCACGAACTGCACGAGGTGGCGGAATCCGTAGAGCGCGTCGCGGCCTTCCCTGGAGGGCTTGTCGACGACGCCGATGGACACATAGTGGCGCAGCAGCCTCTCGTTGCCTTCGCTGGCCTCCTGCTCCAGGCGCAGGGTCTTGGCCACTTCCTGCGCCTTCGATATCAGCGCATCGGCGTTGCCCTGGAAGTCGTGGCGCAGTCTGTCAAGCACTTTGTTCATCGGGGAACCCTTGGGCAGTCATGCGGTGAAGGCGGAATTGCATCATTGACAGGTGTCATTGTGACATTCATAATTGGCAATGTCAACATGCCAATTGGTATTGGCACTCAGGACTTACCCGCAGCGCCGGCATCCGGCTTCCACGCCCCCATCCGCACCCAGGACAATGCGAACCCCACACCTCACCCCCGTCTACTACAGCCCCGATCAGGTGGCAGACCACGGCTTCATTTCGATCCGGAAATTGCCCGCCTTCATCGCTGGCGCACAGCGCACGCCCCTGGCGCCCACCCCCTTCACCGAGGGCGACTTCAAGCTGGCGCACAAGGCGGCCTATGTGCAGGACGTGCTCAACCTGAAGGTGGCCAACGGCTTTGGCACTCGCAGCCGGTCGATCAACCATGCCCTGGCGTACAGCAACGCCAGCCTCTGGGCCGCGTCCGAGCATGTGCTGGAGAACGGCGGCATCGCCTGCTCGGCGTCCCAGGGGTTCCACCATGCCTCCCACGAGAGCAACTTCGGCTATTGCACCTTCAACGGGCTGGTGATCGCTGCGCGCAAGGCTTTGAAAGGCGGCGTCGGGCGCGTGCTGATCATCGACGGAGATGCGCACTATGGCGACGGCACCGACAGCTGCATCCAGGCGCTGCGCCTGGGCAGGCGGGTGGTCAACATCACTCGAGACCGGGGCATCGGCGCTGCGCAGGCGGGCCTGAATGCCCAGGGGTGGGCCGCCTACACCCATGAACTGCTGCAACGACATCGGCCAGGCCTGGTGCTTTATCAGGCCGGAGCCGATGCCTGGGTCGGCGATCCTTACGGCAGCGGCTACCTCAGCTTCGACGAGATGCGCTGGCGTGATCAGGGCATCTTCGCCGCCTGCCTTGAGCAGCGCATCCCCATCGCCTGGAATCTGGCCGGTGGGTATTCCGACCCGATGGACATGACGGTGGCAATCCACCTGCAGACGCTCAAGGCCAGCGATGACGCGGCGGCGATGGCGCATTGAACCGGCGCCTGCCCGGGGCAGCCCCTGTGCGCTCACGCCATCACCTCCACCACGCCCCCAAACGGAAACTTCACCGCATCCTCATGGGGGGCCATGTGCAGCCAGATCACCGCATGGGTCGGGGCCTTCTGGGGAAAGCTGCCCACTCCATCGGTGGCGTACAGCACGACGGCGCTCGGGGCATGCGCCTGCACCCAATCGAACACCGGCCTGAAGTCGGTGCCCCCTCGCCCCTTGATGCGAAGATCCTTCGGGATCTCGCCGCCGTCCATCGCGTCGTACTCCTGCACGCTTTGGATTGCGGCATCGCACTGCAGCACGGAAAGCCGGCAGGGAAACACCTCCCGGAAGGCGCGCAGCTCGCCCATGACGGCGCCCAGCAGCTCGCCGGACATCGAGCCCGAGGTGTCGATGGCGAAGACCACATGGCCGGGCACCTGCATGCCCGGTGAGGGCATGAACAGGCCGCGGTGAATCATTCGCTTGCTGAAGGGGAAGCTGACCCAGTCGCCCTTGATCCGGTCGGCCAGCCACGCGCGCAGCAGCGCGCGCCAGTCCACGCGCGCGGCGTCGTCGGCCCGGCACTCCTGCCTGAACGCCCCGGCACCTTGGCCGCTCAGGCGGGCCAGGGCGTCCTGGCGCAGTTCGCGACGCAACTCCTCAAGCTGTTCGCGGTCGGGCGCATCGGCGCTGCGCACCGGTCGCACACGGGGGTCGTCGGGGTCAATGAGATCGTCGCCGAC
>CAYYYC010000090.1:0-8312 GCA_964475695.1 uncultured Rubrivivax sp. | reverse complement strand
CCAAACCGCTTTCTCCGACTTCTTCAAATCGTCCGCGCAAGCCGTTGTTTCGATCGGGTGCTTCGGGGCTGCCGAGGCCCTGTGCAGCAGTCAGGGTCAGCGGGAATGCGCTCTTTTCACCATCAATCTTGGAGGCTCAATGATGTTTTCCCATGCGAGACGATGGCTGCTGGCGAGCACCGTCGCATTCCTGGCCGGCTGCGGCAGTAGCGACGACCCCAGCGTTTTGGGCATTGCCAGGAACGACCCACAATTCAGCATTCTTGTTGAAGCTGTTCAAGCCGCAGGTCTGGAGTCCACTTTGGATGGAGCGGGCCCATTCACCGTGTTTGCGCCGACCGACACGGCCTTTGGCGCACTGCTGACCGAGCTCGGTGTATCCAAGGCACAGTTGCTGGCTGACAAGGCGCTGCTGACGGCTGTTCTGACCTACCACGTGCTCCCGGCGAGGGTGAACAAGGCGGCGGTGCCCCTGGGCAAGGCGGTCACCACGGTCCAAGGTGGCTTTTTCAAGGTCGAGGCGGGTTCCAGCGGGGCGCTCACGATTCAGGATGGACGCAATCGTCAGGCGAACATCACCTCCACGGACAGTCCGGCCAGCAATGGGGTGGTCCATGTGGTCGACAAGGTGATCCTGCCGGCCAACCGGAACATCGTTCAGACGGCGCAGTCTTTGCCCGACTTCAGCATCCTGGTCGAGGCAGTGATAGCTGCCGAGTTGACGGGGGCGCTGTCGGGCACAGGTCCCTTCACGGTATTTGCGCCGACGAATTCCGCTTTCGCGGACCTCTTGTCGCGACTGGGCGTGACGAAGGATCAACTGCTGGCGAACAAGATGCTGCTGACCAGTGTGCTCAAGTACCACGTCGTCAGCGGCCTTGTCCTGAAGGCGGATCTGCCGGTTGGCACGCCGATCTCGACCCTGGAAACAGGCAAGACGTTCACGATCGACAGCACACGCACCATCACCGACGCGCGCAGCAGCACGGCAAGGATCATCAGCACGGATGTGTTCGCTTCCAACGGTGTCATCCATGTGATCGACAAGGTCATCTTGCCCGAATAGGGCAACCGGAGCCACGACCATGGCGGCCTCGCGCTCAGGGCCTTGCGTTTGGAAAGAAGAGCTGCTCTCCCCCGATCCGATAAGCCGCAATGGCGGCTTGCCCGGTCGGTGAGACCAGCCAGTCTGCAAAGGACTGGGCCAGGCTGGCCTTGGCATGTGGATGTCGGATCGGATTGACAACGATGATGCCGTAAGGGTTGAACATGCGTTGGTCACCCTGAACGAGGATCGCCAGGTCACCGCGATTCTTGAAGTTCAACCAAGTCCCCCTGTCTGTGAGCACATGCGCGTTCCTGGACGCACCGATGTTGAGAGCTGGCCCCATCCCACAGCCGCATTGCGCATAGGCCATGGGTTGGGTCGTCGGTGTTTCGATGCCCGCCGCTCGCCAGTAGCGCAGCTCGGCAGCATGCGTCCCGCTGCTGTCGCCTCGCGAGATGAAGCCTTCCCGACTGGAAGCGAGCTTGCGCAGCGCTTGGGAAATGTCATTTCCCTTGATGCCTGCAGGATCGCCTTTCGGACCGACCAGAATGAAGTCGTTGTACATCACGGGCACACGCTTCAGCCCAAAGCCCTCGGCAACGAACTTCTCTTCGGCAACTTGGTCATGCACGAGGACCACGTCCGCATCTCCGCGACGACCGGCGTCCAGGGCCTGGCCTGTTCCCAGGGCTA
This sequence comes from uncultured Rubrivivax sp., assembly GCA_964475695.1. GTDB lineage: Bacteria > Pseudomonadota > Gammaproteobacteria > Burkholderiales > Burkholderiaceae_C > RFTU01. The sequence goes on along the minus strand of CAYYYC010000090.1, from coordinate 6,571 downwards.
CGACGCGCACTTCGATGCCGGTGGCCTTCTTGAATGCCGGCAGCAGATGGGCGAACAATCCGGATTGCTCGGTCGACGTGGTTGAGGCCATGACGATGTGACTTGCCGTTGGCGGCCGAAGGCCGGTCTGGGCGCGAGCAGGCATCGAACCCGCCACGGCACCAATCGCGAACATTCCCCAGATTCCCCACACAGCGACTGCAGTCCGGTGCAGCGCCTTTCGACGGAGTCTGGACTGCGGCTTGAGTCCAGGCGCCTGCACATTCATGTCCGGTGATCCCGCTGATCTGCCGAGTCGCGCCTGGCCGCAATGAAATCCTGCTGGAACAGCGCCATGCGCAGCGCATCCCGGTACTCACCGTTGACGAAGAATTCCTGGCGCAACACGCCTTCGTCGACAAAGCCCAGGCGCCGGTACACCTTGATGGCCGCGCTGTTGTCCACATCGACCACAAGGAAAAGTTTGTAGAGGTTCAGCACGAAGAAGGCGTATTCGATGGCCAGGCGCGAAGCCTGCGTGGCGTAGCCCTTGCCCTGGTGGTCGGGGGCGACGATGATCTGGAATTCGGCGCGGCGGTGGATGTGGTTGATCTCCACCAGTTCCACCAGGCCGACGCGTTGACCATCCACTTCGGCCACGAAGCGCCGCTCGGTTTGATCGTGGATATGCTTGTCGTACAGGTCACACAACTCGACGAAAGCTTCGTACGGCTCTTCGAACCAGTAGTGCATCACCGATTCGTTGTTGTCCAGGTCATGCACGAAGCGCAGGTCTTCGCGCTCCAGGGGGCGGATGCGCAGCGGATGGATCATGATTTCAGTGCCTTGCGATCACTGTACCCGCGTGTCGCTGGCCGGTCGACCCCCAGGCCTGGGGCTCACTGCGCCTCAGGCATGAGCTTGAGCAATCGCCGCAGTCAGCGGCCCACCATGGCCAGGCACATTTCCCGCGGGTCGCGCTCGCGGATCGAATAGCAGCGGGAACGGTCACCGGTGGTTTGCGCCAGGCAACTGTTGCGGCTGTCGTTGTTCTGTATGGAATAGCAGCGCGAGGGCTCGCGCTTGGCCAATGCCAGACACAGGTTTCGTTGGTCGGAGTTCTGGATCGAGTAGCAGCGCGATGTGTCGCTGGCCGAAGCCGGCAGGGCCAACCAGGCGGCCAGGCTCAGCGGCAACCCGGCTGCGAGCCAGGCCGCGCGAAAAGGGTGGTTGTTCATCTGGATTTCCTGAGACTCCAAGGGCCTTGACTCAACGGCGAGGCGGCGCTGCGGGTTGACAGGCGAGCAGCCACCCGTAATCCACCCCCATTGAACCTGCCTCGGACCCTCAAGGTGCCAGCAGAGATCCAAAACTGGCGTTCAGGCTTGCTTCCGCCTGGGCCAACGCCGACAGACGCTGCCTGAGCCAAGCGTCATCCTGCTCCAGAGTCTTGCGGGCTGATTGCAGCATGCGTGTCACTTCCGCGGGCTGCGGACCGCCGATGCCAACACGGGTGCGAACCATCTCCTGGTGCGACAAGGCCAGCGCGAATTTCTGTGCATCCAGGGGAAGGGTGGCCGGTTGTACACCATGGCGGGCCGCTGCGGCGGCGTAAAGGGGAACCGCCTCCTCATGGGGAAACTGGTCAGGCCGCCAGCCTTTCTCGCGCGCCCTGTTGACCACGGCCGTGGCAAACGCATGGCCCACGCGGAAGGGAATGCCATGCAGGCGCTGCAGCGTGTCGGCAAGCTCCGAGGATGTGGTCCAGTCGCCGCGAAGCTCTTCCATGGCCCGCTCGGGATTGAGCCTGAGCGATTTCATCACCCGGGCCGTCTGCTCCAGCAACTCCACCGTGTAGAGGAAGTTCTTGGCTTGAGTCCACGAATCCTTGTAGTCGGTCATGGCGGTGTTGACGTTGTGCGCCCGCAGCGTCATCCAGTGGGACGCGGCGATCACATCCGAGGCCTTCGCGCGCGCGGACATGATCACCCCGGGGTTTTGTTTTTGCGGCATTGCGCTGCTGGTGTAGGTTGAGCCTGACTCCAGCACCAGCCAGGGGCGGCTCTGGTGGTACTGGGTGTGCACATCCTCCAGGAGCGCTCCGATCCGCACCGCCGCGGAACTGACGATGGCAGCAGCCTCCAGCGGCACATCGTAGGTGATGATCTGGCCTGCATCCAGGGAATTCACCACCATCCCGTCGAATCCGAGCAGCCCAGCCAGACGGGCCCGGTCCAGGGGCCAGGCCGAATTGGCAAGCACTGCAGTGCCCATCGGGCTGAGATTGAGGCGCGGGTAAAGGTCTCGAATCCGCGCCGAGTCGCGCGCAAACGAATCGGCGAAGGCCAAGAGGTAGTGTCCGTAAGTGATGGGTTGGGCCTGCACCCCGTTGGTGTAGGCCGGGATCGGCACATCGCGATGCTGCTCGGCGATATCCAGCAGCGTTTTGCGAAGCATCAGCATTCGGTCGGCCACATCGAGCACCGCGGTGCGCAATCGGGAAACCCGCACGGTGGCCATGATGTCCTGGCGGCTGCGCCCGGCATGGATGAAGGTGGCCTCAGGCCCGGACTTCTCGGCGATGATGTTCTCGATCTGCAGATAGTCTGTGGGCCGCTTTCCTCCCGGCTTGGTGGCCTGAGTGGTGGCATGCAGGATGCCCTGCGCGATGCGAGCGGCCGTTGCCTGGTCGAGCAGGCCTCTTTCGAAGAGCATCACGGTCGAGGCCATGTTGATGCGGTTCGTCCAGAAGAAGACATCCTGCATCTCGGCGGTTCGGCTGGTCTCGCTCTTGGAAACCTCGCCGCGCACACGAGCCGCTTCAGCCAGACACTCGGCCGTCGTGCGGCAGGGCACATCCTTGATGTCGGCCGCCCAAGCCGGGCCGGAGATCGAGCATGCCAGGGCAAGGGCCAGGGGCGTCAGGGGCTGTGGCAGCAGATGAAGGGGCAGGCGCATTCAGGTCTCCCGTTTGGATTCAAGCTCAAACCTCACGCACTCTAGGCACACTTGGGCCCTTCCGAGGTTCGGGAAACCCGTAGATGCGCCGGCCCACTGGGTATCCTTGCGCCTTCATGAACAAGGCGAATGAATCCTGGGCCGTGGCCACCCGCGATCAGACGGTGGTGCTGTTGGTCATTCCGGGGGCCCTGGGCAAGACGCGCCGCTTTCAAGTCGACGCCCAGCTGCTGGCTCGCATTCCCGAAGGCGCAAGCGCCAGCGAGCTGGGCATGAGCCTGGAGATCGACGGGGCTCGTCAATGGTCCCGAAGCGCGCCTTCGATGCTGGGCGGACAGACCGACAGCATGGAGTACCAATGCCGTCTCGACATTCCGCCAGGCCGGGACACTCGACTGCGGGCGCGGGTGAGCCTGCGCCATTGCAGCTTGGTGAGCCTGAGCCTGACGGCGGTGGAGGAGCCGTCCGCCTGAAGGCTCACCCCGACGGCGCAACGACTCAGGCGGCCGCGAGAGGGTGCGGGATACTTTGAGGCCATCCGGGACGCAAACCCCTGGCCCGAACTTGGATGGAGCCCCCATGCCACCGATGCCAACCCTAACCCGCAGGCTGATGCTCTCGTCTGCTCTGCTTCTGACCGGCTGCGCCGCCATCGACCCGCATGCCGTCATCACCCGACGCGCCCCGCAGTCTGTCGATGGCGCACCGTCCGCGTCTGCCCCCCAGGCGCCACTGGATGCAACCACCCGCACCGCCGCCTTCGACTTCGTGTGGCGCACGGTCGATGCGCGCTACTTCGATCCGAGGATGAACGGTGTGGACTGGAAGGCGGCCGTGGAGAAGTGGCGCACGCCGGTGCTGCAGGCCCCCGATGACGACGCCTTCTGGGACCGCCTGGACCGGATGGCGGGAGAACTGAACGATGTCCACACCCGCGTGGTGAGCCCCAAGCGTGCACAGTTGATCGAGCGTTCCCAATCGGTGAGCTTGGGGTTCTCATTCCGTCCGCTTGGCGAGAGCCTGGTGGTCACCAGCGTCAATGGTGAGGGGGACGCCTGGTGGGCCGGCGTGCGGCCTGGCATGACGGTGTTGGCCGTGGATGGGGAGCCCGCCCAAGCCGTGTACAGCCGACTTCGTGCCGAGGCGCGAGGAGGCTCGACCGAGCAACAGCGCCACAACCTGGCCGCTGCGCGCCTGCTGGCGGGTGAGCCGGATTCCACCGTGCGCCTGGCCTTCGGGCGCACCGACGGCTCCCGGATAGAGGCGGTTCTGCGACGCACCTTGTTGTCGAACCCGCCACGGGTCACGCACCGGCGGCTGCCTGAAGGCCCCGGATACATTCGCCTGACGGCCTGGAGTGGGTCACTCCAGGGACCCATGCTCAGCGCCATCGAGGCCCTGAAAGATTCGCCTTCGCTCATCATTGATCTGCGCGGCAATGGTGGTGGCTCGGCCGGCATGGTGCAGCAGGTCGCACGGGCGTTTTTTGACGGTGAGGTTCAGGCCGGCCGCACGCTGACCCGCACCGGCAAGCCCATCACATTGGCCTTCGAGATGGTCGAACTCGTGAAGCTTCAGAGCACGCTGAAGGGAACCGGGCTGTACAAGGGCCCGGTGGCCATCCTGGTGGATGCCGGCAGCGGCAGTGCCAGTGAGAAGTTCTCCGGTCTCATGCAATCACTTCAGCGCGCCACCGTGGTGGGCCAGGTGACCTGTGGGTGCTTGCTGGGCTACTTGGGCTACGCGGAGGTGCCCGGCGGCGGCAAGTTGGCCTACAGCGAGGTGGGTTATGTGATGCCGGATGGTCGCCGGATTGAGGCCTCGGGGGTGGTGCCCAATCTGGAGGTTCCGACCTCGGTGGACGATCTGCGACTGGGCCGCGACCGCGTCCTGGAGGTGGCGGTGGCGCATCTGAAGCGGTGATGGGTGGCCCTTTGGTCGCGCTCGCTCGCGTTCGGTGCCACTGACCACGCTCGGGGTTGATGGCGCCGCGAAGCCAGAGGAAACCTGCCGGACACTTCGAGCCGGCCTCAGATCAAGGCGGCATCAACACGCTCCAAAGCGCATGGCCCAACAAGCGATTGGGCAGCAGGGTAAACAGGCCTGTCACGATCAAACCCCAAACGTACGTGCCGGCCATGATGTTGCGGTGCAGGCGAACCCGCGCGGTTCGGGCTGCCCAAACGCCCGCAGTCAGCATCACCAGCGTAAAGATGGACAGGCCATGGATCCAGGAAAAGGCATCGCGGTAGATGCCAAAGGACGACAGCGCCGTGAAACCCATCAGCGCCACCCACGCGCGACCCATCCAGCGATGAGCATCCGTGCCTTTGCGGCGCACCAATACGGCTGCCCCTATCAACACCGCCACTGCAGCCACGCTCGCGTGGGCGGCGATCAGGGGTGTCCAGGAATAGTTGGGTGGTGGTAGGGCCATGTTGGAACTCGACCCGATCGATTTACAGGTCTACACGGTCAGGGACTACTGAGCAAACATCATACGCATAGGATTCGAGAGGATGGTCAAGGTCACTTTCGTCGCCTTGTTGCCGAGCGCCCTGCTCTTTGGGCAATCATGAGTTGGCAGGATCCTCGCAGGCCGGCTTCTGAGAAGCCGCAGGCCCGGTGCATGGAGCGTGCCGGGCTCTCCGGGTGGACGGTGAGAGAGACCTTTCGATAGCCGTGGGCCCAGGCTGCCGCAAGCGCGGCCTTCATCATGGACTTGCCGAAGCCGCGATTCTGAAACTCGGGCTCTCTGTCGAGACAAACCCACATCGAGGCCCGGGCCGAATCAAGCTGAGCTTCTCAGGCCAGGCCCTGCACAAGCACCGCCACCGAAAGCCCAGCGATCACCAGAACCGTGCCGATGGAGCCAAAGAAGCGACCACTTGAGCGCCCGGAGGTCTTGGAAATACCCTGGGCATGCGCCAATCGTGAGACCACCAAGGCCACACCAAAAGCATGAACATAGCCAGCTTGCGCACCCGCATGCTCTAACAGAAAGAGCAACACCAGGGCCAACGGGGCTGATTCGATGAAGTTGCCATGGGCACGAACTCGTCGCTCCAGCTCATCATCCCCACCGGTGCCCAAGCCGATCTTGGCGGACAGGCGCCGCTGGCTGATTCGCAGATACAGCACCACCAACAACACGCCACACAAGCCGGCGTAGATTCCCGCAATCATGCTCGATTCCTTTCAACGATTTGATCCGATGAGCGGCCCAGCTCGAGCGTCATGAAAACGCTGTGTGGATCGGCCTGATAGTCACCGAACGGCCCGCAGAGAACGAAGCCCACACTTTCGTAGAGACGATGAGCCGCCGTAAAGGACTCCGCGGTACCCGTCTCCAGGCTCAAGCGACTGTAGCCCCGTCGCTCAGCCTCCGCCAGGATGTGAAGCAGAACCGCTCGGCCAGCGCCTCGTCGGCGCAACAACGCTGGCGTTCGCATGGACTTGATCTCTCCGTGCGTGGGCGTCAGTTGCTTCAGGGCACCGCATCCCAAAAGCTTTTCACCATCACGTACTGACCAAAAGGTGATGTCGGCGCTCTTGAGCCGCGATACGTCAAGGGCGTGAACGCTCTCGGGCGGCGAAAGCTCATGCATGTTGCGCAGATGCTCTTCAAGCAAGG
>CAYYYC010000089.1:5531-8386 GCA_964475695.1 uncultured Rubrivivax sp. | reverse complement strand
GTCATCTTCTCCACGCCCAGCACCAGAACACATTCGTGCTGGCCGAAGGCCACAGCGTTCCACGCCAGCGCAAAGGCAGCGGACCCGCTGGAGCAGGCGTTCTTCACGTTGTGCACCGGGATGCCTTCGAGGCCGCAGGGCGCCAGCAGAGTCTGGCCCAGAATGGTTTCCTGCCCGTGGATCATGCCGCCAAAGCCATTGCCCACGAAGGCGCACTCCACGGCCCGTGCGTCGATGCCCGCATCGGCCAAGGCATCGGCCACGACCGGGCGCGACAGCTCGGCCATGGAACGCTCGGGCTGGCGACCGAAGGGGCCCACCTGCCCGCCGGCCAACAGCACCCGACGGCGTGCCGCGCTGGTCACGCTCGCTCCTGAATGTGCGCCTGGCCGCGAGCGGTGACCGTGCCGTCCCGCTTGGCCACGGTCAGCGCCAGGTGCGCCTGCCCGGCCGATACCTCCTCGACCCGGGCCACCATCCGCAAGGGCTCCATCGGGAACACCGGCGCGACGAAGCTCAGATCCAGCCAGACCAGCCGGTGCTGACCGATGTGCTGCTCCAGAAGCCGAGCCAGGTGAGCGGTGGTCATCGGGCCCTGCTGGATCACCTCGGCGAACCCGGCAGCCTGCGCGAAGGCTCGATCCACATGGATCGGATTGGGGTCTTCGGTGGCCTCGGAAAACAGCGCAATCCGCTCCAGCGAGGAGCCCGGGACTTCGACGTCGAAGAGGATGTCGTCTGTTTTCATCAGGCTCCCCGCTTGATCAGGCGCGTGATTTCGCGAACCGCCAGCGTCCCCGAGTCAGCCAGCCGGTAGTCAAAACGCACGTCCACGAAGGACAGGGGCCCGGCCTTGCTGTGCTTGTGCACGACACGCTCGACGGTGATCTCCACATCCAGCGCGTCCTGCACACGCACGTCCGCGTGCCACTCGTAACGCTGCCCACCATGCAAAGCCTGCTGACGCGGGATGCCGAGCTCCCTGAACAGGTCGACCCCCAGACGCTCCGAGCGCAGGAAGATCAGGTAGGTCAGCGGCAGGGACGAAGGCGCGGGGTCCACCCCCAGCGCCTGCCAGTACCGGCGTGCCAGACCCTCATCGGGGACCAGACGCAGCACGGGGAACACTCTCCCCTGATGTTCGATGGGAACCATGGAAGCCGAGAATTTTGACAGTACTGTAAAAAACGTCTCGGCTCTCTGGTCTGGGGTTTTCCCGAGGGTTCAGTCCCTGGGCAACAGACCGCCGGCCACGATTTGGTGGTGGACGTCGATCAGGTCGTCGATCGAAATGCCGCCGCGCGGGTCGTACCAACGGGCCAGCCAGTTGCACATGCCCAGCACCGCGTACGCCACCACCTTGGGTGCGCCGGCCGCCACGAAGCTGCCGTCGCGCTGGCCATCGCCAATGAGCTGTGTCCACATCAGCTCATAGTCCTTCCACACTTTCTGCATCGACTCCCGCACCCCGGGAGTGGTGCCCAAAACGCCATCGCGCAGGCCGACGGTCATCTCCAGGCAGTGGCGGTCGAAGCGCTGCAGGTGGTTGCGGATGGCCAGGCGCAGCTTCTCCGGGCTGCTGTTCGGGCTTTCAAGAATCTGCCGCAGCCCATCGACCAGGCCTTCGGACTGCGGCCGGATGATGGCCAGCAGGATTTCCGCCCGGCTGCGGAAGTAGTAGTACAACGCCTCGCGCTTGATGCCCACGGCCTGGGCCACGTCGTCCAGCGACGTGTGCGCGTAACCCTTGCGCTCGAACAGGTCCACGGCACTGTTCAGGATGGCCTGGCGGCGCAGCTCAGACTTGCGCGGCTTGGGGCTGGGATCCTGAACCGGGGCTTTTCGCTTCGTTGGGGGCATCGGCCATGCGTATGGTGTTTGGCGCGAGAGGGCGATTCGATGTTACGCCCGAACCGGGACGCTCATCGCGTCCGGCGGTGGCCCTGGAGCCCCAGGCCGGCCCGGCGCAGAATCGCAGGGAGCTCAAGGGATTGAGGACATGAAGACTTCCTTCAGCATTCGGCAGCTTCAGGACCCCGCACTGGCCGAGGCCGACGCCATCCTGCGAAGCTGTGAGCACTACGGCTTCTGCACCGCAGGTTGCCCCACCTATGTGCTGCTTGGCGACGAGAACGATGCGCCGCGGGGCCGCATTGACCTGATCAAGGACATGCTGGAGCGCGGCGGTGCTCCGGCGCCCAAGACGGTGCAGCACATTGACCGCTGCCTGTCCTGCCTCTCATGCATGACCACCTGTGCGGTGAGAGTGGACTATCGCCACCTGGTGGACCACGCACGCAGCCACATCGAGCGGCACCACCGACGCGGCTGGGATGAGTGGCTTGTCCGGCGCTTGCTGGTGGCCGTGTTGCCGCATCCACGGCGCATGCGGTGGGCCCTGGGCCTGGCACGGGGGGCGGCTTTACCCTGGGTGCGAGGGCTGATGCGTGCGCTTCCCCGCAGGCTGGCGCAGCGGGTGGCTCCACTGCTGGAGATGACACCGGCCCAGCCGCTGCCGCGCGAGCCTGCCTTGATCGGCGAGCACCCCTGCAGCGGGACGCGCCGCGGCCGAGTGCTCTTGCTGGCAGGTTGTGCGCAGCGGGCCCTGGCACCCTCGATCAACGACGCCACGGTTCGCATGCTCAACCGCGCGGGCCTGGATGTGGGCGTGGTGGCCGAGGCCGGCTGCTGTGGCTCGCTGGAGCTGCATCTCGGGATGGAGGTCCGCGCCAAGCAGCGTGCGCGGCGCAATGTGCGGGCCTGGCTGGCTGAAATCGAGCGCGCCCCGGTGCAGGCGATCGTGATCAATGCCTCAGGATGCGGCTCTACCGTCAAGGACTACGGTCACCTTCTGG
>CAYYYC010000089.1:0-5521 GCA_964475695.1 uncultured Rubrivivax sp. | reverse complement strand
TTCCGCTGGGGCGGCGCGCATCGCGGAATTGACCCGCGACATCTGCGAGTTGCTGGCCACGGCCGACTTGCCGCCGCCTGCGGCGCCCCAAGGGCATGCGGTGGCCGTCCACGACCCATGCTCGTTGCGGAATGTGCAGCGCATCACCGAGCAGCCGCGGGCGCTGCTGCGCCGCGCGGGGTTTTCGCTGCGCGAGATCGCGGAGGGCCACTTCTGCTGCGGATCGGCCGGAACCTACAACCTGCTGCAGCCGGATCTGGCGCAGCGGCTGGGCCAGCGCAAGGCGGCCCATGCGCTGGCCAGCGGAGCGCAGATGGTGGCGGCAGCCAACATCGGCTGCGTGGTGCAGATGAGCCGCTACGCCAGCCTGCCGGTGGTCCACCCGATCGAGCTGTTGGACTGGGCTTGGGGCGGCCCGCGCCCGCGAGCGCTGCTCGGGGTTGAGCCTGTGCCCGCAGCCCAGACCCAGGCCCAGGCGGCCGCTGCAGCCGGCCAGGACGCCGCGGCCTTCTGGTGAGCCCGACTTGTCGAGCGTGACACCGCCGCAGCACACTTGGGCTGAGCCCCATTCATCACCACGGGAGTCGGATTGTCATGAACAAAGCCCTTGAAGCCTTCTGCAGGGAACTTGGTGAGGAGATCGGTGCCGATGCCGTGGCCACCGATGCCACCACGATCACCCGCGTGGGGGAGACCACCCTGCCGGGAGGTTCACGCGACCCCTCGTGCGTGCTCTACCCCAGCTCGACGGCGCAGGTCCAGCAGATCGTTCGGGCAGCCATCCGGCACGGGATCGCGCTCTATCCCTTGAGCACCGGCAACAACATCGGCCTGGGCTCGCGCGCGCCGGCCAAGGCGGGTTGCGCCGTCGTGGACCTGGGGCGGCGGATGAACCGCATCATCGACATCGACGACACATTGGGCATCGCGGTGCTGGAGCCCGGCGTGTCGTTTCAGATGCTGCACGATGAGTTGGCGCGCCGCGGCGACAAGCTCATGGTTTCGGCCACCTCCGGTCCGCCGCACGGCGGCATCATCGGCAACGCGCTGGACAAGGGGGGCGGCTACGGCCCCTACTTCGACCACTTCGGCATGCTCTGTGGCCTGGAGGTGGTGCTGGGCAACGGTGAGGTGATCCGCACCGGCGACGGCAGCATCGATGCGTCCACGCTGCTGAACTTCCACACCTCCAAGTACAGCTTCGGCCCGGTCATGGACGGGCTGTTTGCCCAATCCAATTTCGGCATCGTCACCCGGGCCGGCGTGTGGCTGATGCCGCGGCCCCCGCATGTCGAGTCCTTCCACTTCCTTTTCCCGCACGATGAGGACATCGGCACCATCATCGACCTGGTCCGTCCGATGAAGATGTCGAACTTCGTGCCCACGCTGTTTCGGGTCACCAACGATGTCTATGCGGCCAGCGGCGAACACCGCAACCCGGAGTACCGGCCCGGGCATCGCCAGGGGCTCTCCGACGAGGGCCGGCGCGCTTTGCGCACGGCCGCGGGGCTCGGGGCCTGGCAGGTTTCCGGCGCCTTCTTCGGCCCGAATGCGCAGGCGGTGGCCCCGCAGGTCGAGCGCATCAAGGCCCACTTCGGCGCCGGCACCCGCTGCACCCACATCGACCACCAGCAGGCCCAGGGCATGGCTCCCCTCAAGACCGCCGCCGATGCCATGTCAGGCCGCCCGGGCATCGGCGAGCTGGGGATGCTGGACTGGCGCCCCGGGGGAGGAAACGCGTGGTTTCTGCCGGGCACGCCCATGTCCGGCGCCCATGCCCTGGAGCTCGACCGGCTGGCGCGCGGCATCTATGCGCAGCACGGCATGGACTTCATGGTCATGCATGTGGCCTCGGCGCGCTTTGCCCGCGGGCTGCATGTCCTTTGCTGGAACCGGGCCGACGCCGACGAGAACGCGCGGGCCGACGCCTGCTACCGCGAACTCACGCATGCCTTTGCGCGCAGGGGTGTGGGCGTGGGTCGGGCGCCCCTGGACTGGCAGGGCCTGCATGCCAGCCTGCTGATGCCCGCCTTTCGAGATGCGGTTCAGGCGGTCAAGCGCGCCCTGGACCCGCACGGCGTGATCGCGCCGGGCAAGTACGGCATCGATTGACCCGCAGGCCGGGCTCAGGCTCGCGAGGCATCTTCGGGAACGAGCGCGGCGGCGCGCAGCCGCGAGGCCGCCAGCTTGAGTCGCGGGAGGTATTCCCTGAGCGCCTGGGCTTCGGTGGCCTGGCCGCTGAGCAGACTCACATTCACGGCGGCCCTGGTTCGCCCTTCGGCGTCGAGCACCGGCACCGCGATGCCGCAGATCGACTCGTCGAGTTCGCCGTCAACCCACGCATAACCCTGGGCCCGCGCCTGGGCGATGGCGGCCATCAGCGCCCGCGGCTGGCTGAGCGTGCGTGGCGTGTAGGCGCGCGGGGGCCAGGCCTTGAGCAAGGCGTTGAGCTGCGCTGCGGGCAGCGAGCCCAGCAGGACCCGGCCCATGGAGACCGCGTAGGCCGGCAGCCGTGCGCCGATCAAGGGCGTGACAGCCAGGATGCGCCGAGTGTGGAATCGGTGCACATAGACGATCTCGTGGCCGTCGAGCACCGAGATCGCGCAGGACTGGCCGGTTTGGTGACTGAGCTCTTCAAGGATCAGCTGCGAATGCCGCCAAAACGGCAGGGCTTGAAGGTAGCTCATGCCCAGCCGCAGCACCTTGGGGGTGAGCCAGTAGGACTTCTCGTCAGTCTGCACGAAGCCCAGTTCCGCCAGAGTCAGCAGCAAACGGCGCACCACAGTGCGGGGAAGGGCGCAGGACTGGGCGATCTGGGCAATGGTCGTTCGGGGGGCCGACTGGCCCATCGCCTCGATGACCTGGAGGCCTCGGGCAAAGGTGCGCACGAACGATTCGCTTTCGGGTGTGGCCATTCGATGCGGTGGCGGCCTGGTGTGACTGCCTCGGGGCTTGACAGGGCGAGCAGAGGTGCGAAGATGAACGCTTGGCGGTCTACAACGACCGCCTGGCGGTCATTTTCAACCTGGGGCCCTCCCCCTCATGTCGGTGATTTCCCCATGCAGCCCACCGCTTTCGAAACCGATTTCTGGAAAGACGCCAACCTGCGCAAGATCTGGGACCAGATCATTCCGGGCGAGCCGCGCAAGACCATTCCCTACACGCTGACTCTGCAGGCGATCCACAAGTACTGCCGTGTGGTGGGAGACATGCATCCGCTGTACTTCGATGAGCACTACGCCAGCCGCACGCCCTACGCAGGCCTGATTGCGCCGCCGGCCATCCACACCCTGCTGATGTTTGCCTGCACCCCGGCCGATGACTGGATGCGCAGCCCCGGCACGGTCAACGCGGGTCAGTCATGGTCCTACAACAAGCCTGCGCGCCCTGGCGATGTCATCCGGCTGGAGGCGCGAGCGCTGGACAAGTTCATCCGCAACGATCGCCTGTTCGTCGTGCACGACAACGTCTTCTTCAACCAACGCGATGAAGTGATCTGCTCGGGTCGCGGTTGGACCATCCGTCCGCAGTGAATCGCCGCGCCGTCGCCCACGAAACCCCAGGGATGCACCCATGAGATTCGAAGACCTCACCATCGGTCAGATCATCGAGGGCCTGCCTTATCAGCCCACGCGCGAGAGCATCCGTGCGTTTTGTGATGCCTCGCTGGACTACAACCCGCTGCACCTGGATGACGAGTACATGAAGGGCGACTTCGGCAAGACGAACTTCGGCGGGGTGATCATGCATGGCATGAACAATTTCGGCGTGATTTCCAAGACGCTCACCGACTGGCTCTACCCCTTGGGTGGCGTGCAGCGCCGGCTCGAGACGCGGTGGAAGATGCCGGTCAGGCCCGGCGACATCATCACCCCCCAGGCCGTGATCCGCGAGATCAAGGCCACCGCCTTGAGTCGCTGGATCAGCCTCGATGTGGAGGTGACCAACCAGCACGGCCAGGTGGTGGCCAGCGGCCAGGCGATGGCCGAGTTTCCCCACCACATCGTGGCCTGAGCCCGCGTGGCCCGGTTCAACCCCAGCCTCAACCCCAATCATCGAAGGAGCACCCATGATCAAGACCCTCGCTTGGCTGGCTGGCGCGGCCCTGCTGGCCGGCGCCCAGGCCTTGACCCCGGCCCACGCGCAGGAATTTCCGGGCGGCCAGACCGTGAGGATCACGGTGCCGTTCCCGCCCGGCGGCACCACCGACATCCTGGCCCGCCAGCTGGCCGCCGAGCTGCAGCAGCAGTGGGGCTCGCCCGTGATCGTGGAGAACAAGGCCGGGGCCAGCGGCACCATCTTTTCCGAGCAGTTCGTGCGGCTGCCTGCCGATGGGCTCAACCTGATGCTCACCGCCACACACCACGTGATCAACCCCGGGCTCTACCGCAACCTGCGCTACGACACCCGCACCGCCTTCACGCCCGTGGCGCAGATTGCCGCGGTGCCCAATGTGCTGGTGGTGCACCCGTCGGTGCCGGCCAGAACGGTGCAGGAGTTCGTGCGGCACGCGCGCGAAAACCCCGACAAGCTGAACTTCGGATCCTCGGGCAATGGGGGCGCAAACCACCTCTCGGGTGAACTGTTCAAGAACATGACCGGCGTGAGCATGACCCACATTCCCTACAAGGGTGCCGCGCCTGCGCTCAACGACCTGCTGGGTGGCACGATTCCCGTGATGTTCGACTCCCTGCCCGGGGTCATCGCCCACATCCGCAGCGGCCGGCTGCGCGCCCTGGGCGTGACCACGCTCAAGCGCTCACCCGCCGCGCCCGAGATTCCCACGCTCGATGAGTCCGGCATCCGGGGCTTTGAGGCCACGGCGTGGTTCGGCCTGTACGCGCCGGCGGGCGTCAAGCCGGATCTGCTGAGGCGGATCTCCGCCGATGTCCTCAAGGCGCTCTCGTCCCCCAGGGTTCGTACGCAGTTCGCGGAGCAGGGGGCCGAGCCCGGCGCCATGGGGCCGGCGGATTTTGCTGCCTTCGTCAATGCCGAGATCGACAAATGGGGCCGAGTGATTGCCGCAGCCAACGTCAAGCTTGACTGAGGCCGTGCCGACACAGCCTCGCGCCACGGGCGCGCTGTCGCACATCCGAGTGCTGGACCTCTCCCGGGTGCTGGCCGGGCCGTGGTGCACCCAGAATCTGGCTGACATGGGCGCCGAGGTGATCAAGGTCGAGCGCGCCGACCGCGGCGACGACACGCGCGGCTGGTCCCCGACCCTCCAGAGCGCCCCGGGGGAGGAGCGGATCTCCACCTACTTCGCCGCAGTCAACCGCGGCAAGCAGAGCGTCGCCATCGACGGCCGCCGGCCGGGCGCCCGCGAGCTGACGCAGCGCCTGGCCGCCGCCTGCGACATCGTCGTCGAGAACTTCCGTCCCGGCGTCGCGGCCGACATGGGCATCGACTACGCGGGCCTCTCCCCGTTGAACCCCACGGTCGTGTGCTGCTCGATCTCCGGCTATGGCAACGCGGGCGAGCTGTCGCAGCTGCCCGGCACCGAGATCGTCGTCGAGGCGAT
>CAYYYC010000088.1:0-8465 GCA_964475695.1 uncultured Rubrivivax sp. | reverse complement strand
CAGCGACAAGGTCACAGCCACGGCGCGCTGACGGCGCGTGCCGGCACGGGCGCGCGGCTCCAGGCCCACAGCCGGCAGCGCGCGGGAATCGGGCGATCGAGTCATGATTGGCCTGCGGTCGAACCGCTGCCCGGCGGAGGCGCCGGCTGCCGCCCGGGCGCGGCGCGGCTGAGGCATCGGGCCAAAACCTCGGCGGCCTGCCCCAGCCGCGGGCCAGGCCTGACGACGACTTCCCAATCGGCGGCCTCGATGCGGCAGGCGACATTGCTCAAGGCCCGCATCGCCGTCCACCCGGCGCGGGCAGGCATGAGATCGAAGAATTGCCGCGGGGCAATGATGAGATCAGGCTGCTCGCGCACCACAAATTCCGGATTGAGCCTGGGGAAGGGTCCCAAATCCCTGGGCGCGATGTTTGCAAGACCCAGTCGCTCCAGGGTCTGGCCGATGAACGAGCCTGGCCCTGCGGCATGGGGCTCGCTTGAAACTTCAATGTACACACGAAGCCCGCGAACGGACTGCGGAACCCCGCGCGCTGCCTGATCGAGCTGAGCCTGCGCCTGATGCCAGAGCTGCTCGGCCCGCGCGCTGCGCCCGAGCCGAGCCCCGATGGCCTTCATCGCCTGTCGGATGTCCTCGTGGGTCTGAGTGGGCAGCGCCAGCGTGGGGATGCCCAGATCCCCAAGCCTGGCGATGAGGCGGCTCGAAGGCGCCAGCAGCACCAGGTCCGGACGCAAAGCAGCCAGCGCTTCAACAGGAGTGTCGTCCAGCCCGCCGAGCTGTGGCAGCGCGCGCACCGATGCGGGCCAGTTCGAGTGCCGGTCCACGCCCACCAGCCTTTCGCAGGCGTGCATGAGGCAGACCGCTTCGGTCAGCGAGGGCACCAGGCTGACGATCCTCGTCGCGCCATGGGCTGGGCTGGCGGCTGCCGCCGCGGCGAGCCACAGACTCAGCAACCAGGGGACCGACTGGCGATACATCAACGGCCTTCCCACCGCAGGCCCACGATGAACTGCCGGCTGGGCGTCTGGTAATCGCGGGCGGGCTCGAAGTCGCGGCCCAGGGCATTGAGGACCGCCAGTCGCAGTCTCCACTCGGGGCCGAGGGCCCTTTGGGCCTGCGCGTCCAGCCGCAGGCCGCCGCGCAGGGCCACGCCTCCTTCTCGGCGTTGGCTCTGCCACAGCCAGGCTGAGCCCACTTCCCAGCCGCTCACCGGGTGCTGCGACTGAAGGCGCCACTGGTGTCGGGCGCGTCGCGGCAGCGGCTGCCCGCTGCCATCGCGTGCGTCCATGCCGTCGTAGGCCAGGCGCCAGGGGGCCGTGGCCTGCGGGGATGCGTGGTTGCGCCACTGCATTTCGAGGGTCACGCCCTTGAGCGCAGCGCGGCCGATGTTGGCTGCGCAGCCATAGGCGTAGGCGGGAGTGGCCGGGCAGTCGCCCGGCTCGCTGGAGTAGGCGATCAGGCGGTCCACCCGATTGCGCCAGACGCTGGCTTGCCAGATCGAGTGTGGCGCGGTGTGGTGTATGCCGGCTTCGAGACTGCGGCCGGACTCGGGAGCCAGCGTCGGCACGCCATAGCCGGGGTAGGCCAGCTCGTTGAAGCTCGGCGCCCGGAATGTGGAGGCGGCCATCAGGCGCAGGCTGGTCTGAGGCCCCACGCTCCAGCGCAGACCGGTGCGACCGGTGCGATGGGCGCCGTAGGCGGAGTTGCGATCCTCGCGGGCATCGGCCTGGACCTCCAGAGCGCCCAGCCGAGCGACGTAGGCCAGCGTGACCGCGTCGTTCTCGCGGGCAACGGGCTCGGCGTAGGCGCTGGTTCGGGCCTGCTCGCGCAGTTGATCCCAGGCCAGGGTCAGGTGCTGACCGGTGGCGGCCTGCCAGCTCAACTGCAGCCCCGACTCCTCACGCTGCGTGCGGTAGCGCTCGATGAGACGCCCGGCGCTGCCGGAATCCTCGCTTCCGTGCCCGAGCCTGAGTCGCCAGCGCCAGCGGCCCTCGGCGCCTTCGTACCGCAGGGCCGTGAGGCTGGTCTCGGTGGTTGTGGAGAAGTCCGGGCTTGCGTCGGGCAGATACAGCGGGGGAGCGTATTCGGTCGCGTCGTAGCGGGAAAACAGCCGCGCCTGCAGCACCGAGCCTTCGATGCGGTGGCTCTGGCCGGCCTGCCAGCCGGCGTGTGCCTGCATCGCCTGCCTTCGGTAGCCGTCCGCGTCAGGGTTGTGGCTGCCGAAGCGATCGCCTGGCCGCAAGGCGCTCACGCCGCGGCTGGCCTGTTGCGAGAACTGCAACTGGGCGTCCCAGGCCCCCTGTTTCCAGATCGAGGCCCCGCCGGCGTCGCTGGTCTTCAGGCTGCCCAGGGATGCAAAGGCCTGGTGCCGGACTCCGTCGGCGGCAGCGCGTGCGCGAGTGGTCACCAGCACCACGCCACCCACCGCATCGGCGCCATGCAGGCTCGAGCCCGGGCCCCGCAGGACTTCGATGCGCTCGATGCCCGACAGGCTGAGGTTGGCGAAGTCGAACTGGCCCAGGGTGGCCGAGCCCACCCGCACCCCATCGATCAGCACCAGGGTGTTCGATGCGGCTGCGCCCCGGATCAGCACCGACGTGGGCTGGCCCGAACCGCCGCTGCGCGAGACCTGCACGCCGGCCAGCGCCTGCAGGGCATCGGCCAGGTTGTCCGCGCCCAACAGCGCCAGATCCTGCCGGCTGATCACCACCACATCCCCGCTGACCCGGTCTGCAGCCAGCGGGATGCGCGACCCGACGGTGACCACGGTCTGATCGGCGGCGGCCTGGGTCTGGGCCATGGATAGCGGCGCGCCCGCGCCGAGCATGGCCGCGACCATGATCGTGGCTGCGGCCAAGGGTTTCATCGGGGGGCGGAGCCGGCAGCCCGAAAGGGAAGAATTCATGAAGAAGCCCGAACAGTCGTGCCCGTCAGCTTCCCCGCAGACGCGCACCTCACGGCGGCACGCCCATGCGGCGTGTCGCCCCCCTGTCGGCCGGTATCCGGGCTGGCGGATGCAACCCGCGCGTCCTTCCCAGGAACCGGGTTCCCAGTGGATAGAGAGCACGAGCGAAAGGCAACCTTCGAAGGCAGGCCTTTGTCCGCTTACCGTTGCGGGGGCAGCTCAGGTTGGGACGGACTGCAGTGCGGCCCACCTCCCTGATTCCCGTTTAACTGGGTCGACCTGAGGGGCGACCCGAGCACCAACACGGTGATGATAGTGCGTGGGCGGCCGACGGCCTAGCGGGCATGCGATGAGAGGCGGGACAGGGGTGTGGCCGCCTGCACCCCCAGGGCACGGTCGGGGACAGCCGACACCGCGTCGGGCAGGCGGGAGACGGGCGTGCCTTGGCCCGCCTGACCGCGGCGCATGGCCACGCCCGTGGCCAGGATGTCGATGAACAGGAGCATCAGGATGCGGCTGACCATGGGCACATGGGTCTCGATGTCCTCGCTGTGCTCGGCCAGCAGGGCCACATCGGCGCGCTTGGCCAAAGGCGACTGGCCCACCGTGACAGCCACCACGCCAGCCCCGCGCGCCTGCGCGGCATCGGCGACCTCGAGCAACTCGGGCGTGCGGCCGCTGCTGCTGATGATCAGCACCGCATCGCCGGATTCGAGGACGCCTGTGGCCAGTTGGTGCAACCGCGGGTCGGTGTAGGCGTTGCAGGACATCCCCAGCCGCAGGAACTTGAATTGGGCGTCCTGGGCCACCACGCCGGTGTACCCGCTGGCGTGCACGAACAGCCGCCTGGCGCCGTTGATGAGTTCAATGGCGCTGTCGATGCTTTCGCGGTTGAGGTGACTGCGCACCTGCAGGATCGCTGCCGCGGTGTTGCCCATGACCTTGCCGCCGAGTTCGGCCATGGAGTCCTGGGGCGTGACCGAGGTGTGCGTCACCGGAACCGTGCCCGTCAGGCTGCTGGCCAGGCGCAGCTTGAAATCCGAGAGCCCCTGGCAGCCCAGCGAGCGGCAAAACCGGATCACGGTGGGCTGACTGACTTGGGCCGCGCGCGCGATTTCGGCAATCGGGTCGCTGAGCATCTGCCGGGGGCGCGCCAACACATGCTCGGCCACCTGGCGCTCGGCTCGACTCAGCCCATCGAGCCCGCGGCGGATCTGCCAGAGGACCGAGGTCGAGCTCTCGCCGCCCAAGGCCTGCAGGTGGGCATCCAGGATCGCTGAGGCGCCCAGAAAGGTGGCCTCGGGCGCCTGGATCACATAGGTGGGGATCTGACGAAGGTAGTCGCTCATGCGCCCCTTGTCCTCGAAGCGCTGGCGAAACGAGGAGCGCTCGAACAGCGGCCCCAGGCGCGGCACGATGCCTCCGCCGATGTAGACGCCGCCCAGAGCGCCCAGCGTGAGCGCGAGGTTGGCCGCGGCGGTGCCCAGGATGCCGCAGAAGGCATCCACGGCCTCTTCGCACACCGAGTCGGTTCGGGCCAAGGCGCGCTGGGTGATGTCCGGCGCCTTCAGGGCCTTGGCGCCGCGCCCCCCCTGGCCCGCCTGCCCACTGAGTGCCGCGTGGATCAGCTCCAGGCCCTGCCCCGAAAGCAGTCGCTCGCCGGAGACATGGCGGAACTGCTTCCAGGCGAAGCGCAGGATGGCCAGTTCGCGCTCATCGCGGGGCGAGAAGCTTGCGTGCCCACCCTCGGTTCCCAGGGCAACCCATCCCCCCAGGGCGGGAATGAGCCCCGAGACGCCCAGTCCCGTCCCTGCGCCGATGACGCCCACCACACTGCGCTCGCGCGGTTGGCCGGCGCCGATGGCGGTGCGCTCGTGCGCTTGCAGACGCGGCACCGACATGGCCAAGGCTGTGAAGTCGTTGACCACCAGCAAGGTTTCGAGGCCCAGGCGCACGCGCTGCTCTTCGATGGAAAACTGCCAGTGGTAGTTGGTCATGCGGACCCAGTCGCCATCCACCGGGTTGGCGATGGCCACGGCGCCATGCTCGATACGCCCTAGCCAGGCGGAGTCCAAGCCCTGGAGGTAGGCGCTGACCGTGCTGTGGAAGTCCGCATGCTCGGCGCAGGGGATGAGTCGCACATGCTGCAGCACCCCCGGGCCGGTCTCCAGGGCAAAGCGCGCATAGGTGCCCCCGATATCGGCCAGAAGGCGTGGACTGCTGTGGGTGGAGGGCATGGGGTTGGGCGACTGAATCTGTAATGAAACTACAGATTCTGCGGGTTTTCCTCGGGATTTCTCTGTAGTTGCTCGGCTTGGTGACGAACAAAATTCCTGTAGTTTTGTTACGCGGCCGACGGTGCCCCCAAGGGTGGCCTTGCCGGCAAGCCGCCTCTCGCAGCATGCCTTCATCGGAACCCCGCGCCAGGACTGAGCCCTTCGGGCCTTTGGTCGTCGCGGACATCGGGGGCACCAACGCGCGTTTCGGCTGGGTTGAGCGGCCTGGGCGACCGGCTGACCACATCCGCTGCGTGGCCACGTCGGACTTCGAGGGCCCGGCCCAGGCCATGAGGCACTACCTCGATGGATTGCCCCTCGAAGTCCAACAGCGGGCGCAGCGCGATGGGCTCGAGGCCGGCTGGGCTCTTGCGACCACGGTCAACGGTGATGAGGTGGCGATGACCAACAACCGCTGGCGCTTTTCGCGCCGGCAGGAGGCGACTGCCCTGGGGCTGGCGGCGCTGCATGTGTTCAATGACCTCGAGGCGCTGGCGTGTTCGTTGCCGCATCTCGGGGCGCATCAGGTGCGGTCATGGGATGAGCGGCTGCCGACTCTTGATGGCGCGTTGGCGGTGATCGGGTCCGGCACCGGCCTGGGCGTGGCCGGCATGGTTCCCGCCGGGAGTGGCTGGCAGGCTCTGCCCGGCGAGGGCGGCCACGCGACCCTGTCGGCACACGATGACTTCGAGGAATCGGTGCTCAGGCAGGCTCGCGGGCATTGGCCCCATGTCTCGGCGGAGCGGCTGCTCTCGGGCATCGGTTTGCCGTTGCTGCACGAGTGCGTCGGCCGGGCCAGTGGCTGGCAGGCTCACGCCTTGAGTGCCGAGGATGTGGTTGAGCGGGGGCTGCGCGGCGATTCGCGGGCGCGGCGCACCCTGGAAGTCTTCTGCGCCATGCTGGGAAGCTTCGCCGGGAATGTCGCCCTGGTGCTGGGGGCCCGTGGCGGGGTTTTCATCGGTGGCGGGCTGGTGCCGCGTCTGGGCGAGTTGTTCTTCACCTCGGACTTCCGCCGGCGCTTCGAGGATAAGGGCCGGTTCGCGAACTATCTGAGCCGGGTGCCCACGGTGCTGATCCAAGACACCACGGCCGCGCTCCATGGCGTTTCGGCGGCCGTGGCTGCATTGCCTCCGCACCGCAGCCCGTTCTCCTAGACCCGGCCGGCGGCCGCTTTAAGGCAGCACCAGCACCTCGGTGGCGTCCATGATGCGGGGCTCGCCAGGGCGGCCGCCGCCGAAGCTGTAGTCCTGAGGCTGGGGCAGGAGGGCCCGGTAGCGGGCGTCCCAGTCCCAGGTGTTGATCCACACGCGAGCGCCGGAAAGGCTGGGGCGGTTGCCCAAAGCCGCAGGGCTGATCGTGAAGCTGACGGTGCGCTGCTGCACATCGGCGGCAACCTTGACGCCACGGCTCAGGGGAGAGCCTTCATGGCCCGGTGTGGCCCCCTGGGCGTCGAACATGGCCAGGCTCCACCCGTGCGCGCGCAGTCGCCGGTGCCAGCGCATGTCGCCGGGCAGTTCGCCATCCTGCAGCGGCATCACGCGCGCGGCCGGCTCGCCGGTGGGCGCGCCATTGCCCGCGCTCTGCGGGACCGGCGGCAATTCGATGAAGGCGGTGAAGGCCACATGGTCAAAGCCGTTGGGGGGGGCCCAGACGGTGCTCAGGCCGGCCATCGTGAGCGTGATGCGCAGCGACTGACCCTGCGCCTGGGTGCGTGTGGCCAGCTGCACCCGGCGAATGTCGGCCGGGCGCACCTGGGCATAGACGGGGTCCAGGGGGTAGATGTACCGCCCTGAGGGCCCCAGATCATCGCCAGGCAAATCCTGCAGATCCACCACCGTCTGCCATTCGGACTCCCCCGAGGCACCCCGACCCAGCTCCACGGGAGACTCCGTCTGGGCCACTGCGGCGCGTGCGGTGACCTGCAGCGTGGGGTCACGCCAGCGCCAAACCCTCAGGTCCCGAGCACCGATCGGCACATCCACGCGCCCACCGCCATCCGCGCGCAGGGCTTCGGGCAGACCGTCCATGCCCCAGGTGGGCTCCAGCGTGGCTGCATGCCCGGAGCCTGTGGGCAGGGCCTGGAGTCTCAGCGGCTCGTCGGCGGTGTTGAGTACCACGAGAAGGTGCTCGCCCTCGTGGCTCATGCGCCATGCCAGTGCGCCGGCGTCATCGCTCGTCTCGGCCAGCACCGTGGGCCAGCCGCGGCGCAGCGGCGCGTTCTGGCGTCGAAGCTCAGCCAGGCTGCGCAGGTGAACGGCCAGCGGGTGATCCAGCCTGAAGTGGTCCTTGCCCTGGGAGCCGTATCCCGTGGCGAACATCGCGGCCCGCTGCCCCTTGAAGCCCTGTTCGGTGCCGTAATAGATCACGGGAATGCCCGGCAGCGTGAAGAGCGTGGCAAGCCCCTGACGCAGCGCACGCTCATCGGCCGTTGCCAGGAACCTGTCGACATCGTGGTTGTCCAGGAAGGTGGGCATCCAGTGCAGGCGCGGGTGGAGGGCCACCTGCTCGCGCATCCGCTGGCCCAGAACGCTCGTCGGTGCCGCGCGCGCGATCACATCGCCCAACGCGCCGTAGAGCGGGAAGTTCAGCATGCCCGGCAGCCGGCGCCCGCCGGATTGCCCCGTGTGCATGTACGACTCGATGCGTTTGCCCTGCCCGTTCTGGCCGGGCGGGTCGATGCCGAAGCCTTCGCCGAAGGCGAAGAAGTCGCCACGGCCCGTGCCGCGGGCCACCGCGGCCATGCCCGGGGTGGATCCGGCGCCGGCGGGCCGCCACATGAAATCCTCGAAGAACTCCGGCTCCACATAGAAGGCGGTGTCGACCCGGAATGCATCCACGCCCACGGCCCGGATCCAGTGCGCGTAGCTGCGCCTGAGCGCTTCGCGCACTCGGGCATTGCCGGTGTTGAGGTCATCCAGGCCGGACATCTGGTGGGTGAGCTCCTGCTGGCGGTCCTGGTGGTTGCGGATGTCGGGTGTCCAGTGGTAGATGCCCGCCTGCCGATCCCGCGAGCGCCGCGGATCGTTGAGGTTGAACGGCGGCTGAGTCGGAGCGGTGACCGGACGGCTCTGGGGGTGCCCGCGCCAGCCCTGGGCAGGATCCTTCGGGTCTCGCCCGTGGGCGTAATGGAAGAAGTCGCCCACATGGTTGACCACGATGTCCTGCACCAGGTACATGCCGCGGCGGTGCAGGCCATCGGAGAGGCGCCGATGGTCTTCAAGCGTGCCGAAATGACGGTCCCCCTTCATGAAGTTTTCGGCCCAATAGCCGTGGTAGCCGCCGTA
>CAYYYC010000087.1:0-8547 GCA_964475695.1 uncultured Rubrivivax sp. | reverse complement strand
GGCTTGGTCGGGTTGACCGAAATCTTTCCCCGGGTCGGCAGGCGGTGGTAGTCGAGCGCGGCATCGCGCAAGGCTTGTTCGGTGGGGGTGAGCTTTGGTGTCATGGCGGGGGTGCAGGCTGTGGGGTTGAGGGAGAAGGCTCTACAGACGCCCGGCGGCGCCACCGGCGTGCCGCTCAGTCGCGGACTTCATAGACGCCGAGCTTGCGGTGCAGGGGCGACTCGTCGGCGATGAACAGGAAGGCCGCCCGGTTAACCGACGCATTTTCCAGCCTGACCGATTCGTAACCCGGCGCGCAGCAGGTGTCGGCTTCGACGAGGCTGAACCGCTGTCCGGCGACCTCCAACGAGACGGCGCCTTCAATCAGGTGAAAGACCTGCGAGGGCGATCGCGCCGGCAGGGCCAGGGCCTGCCCGGGCCGCAACATCAGCGCGTAGAAACCCAGGTTGTTCTGCGCATCGCGGCCCGTCTCAGGGTTCACATAGGTGACCTGCACACAATGCAGCGCCGGTTGGCTCTGGGCAAGGCTGACCAGCGCAGCCCTGGCTTCCTTCCAGGGGTAGCGCAGCATCGGATAGTCCTGCCTCGCACGCTCGAAGCAAAGGGTCGGAAGCAGCCCGCCCTGCGCATAGGCCTGGTCACCGCGGCCCGCCTTGGCTTCCTGGCGCTGCCCTTCCACCGCATAGGAAACCTCGGCGTAGTACATCAAGGGCAGGTCCAGCACATCGAGCCACACCACGGGTTGGCTGCCGCTGTGCTCGTGTTCGTGCCACAGGCCGGTGGGGGTGAGGATCAGGTCGCCACGCTCCATGGGGCACTTCTCCCCGTTGACTGTGGTGGTCGCACCATGGCCTTCAACGATCATGCGCACCGCGTTGGGCGTGTGCCGGTGCGCCGGGGCCCACTCATTGGGCAGCAGCAGTTGCATGCCCAGGTAAATCGCCGGGCTGGCCTTCATGTTCTCCAGGCCATGCCCCGGGTTGGCCAGCACCAGCACCCGACGCTCGGCCTTTTCCATGGGCGTGAGTTCGCCCGCGCGCATGAGCAGTGGCTTGAGGCTGGCGTAGGGCCAGTGGGTGGGCCGGGTGTTGCGGCCGGGCACCCGCGGGGGCAGGACCGCCCGCAGGTTGGGCCACAGCGGCACCAGGTTGCACCGGCCGAGCTCATCCCGGTAATCCTGAGGCAGATCCTCGAGCCTTCCGAGTGGATGCATGGCCAGTCTCCTTGTCGTGACCGCTGGTGGTGGCTTGTGATGGCTGGGGGCGGGCCTCAGCCCTGCTGCAGGCAGGTCTTCACGGTCCAGCCGTAGAGCCACTCGATGGCGTCGTAGAAGCGGTCCTGCGACCGTCCCTTCCAAAGCGAATTGCGAACCAGGCGCTCCACGCCTTCAGCGTGGTAGAGCCGCCCCATCTCTCGCCCCGAGAGCACGATGCGGGCGGTTCGGGCGATTCGATTGCGCTGGTAGGTCTGGAGCGCGAGCTCCCACTCATGCCCCGTCTCCTGCAGCGCCTGCCCGAGCGTGACGGCGTCTTCCAGCGCCATGCAGGCTCCTTGCGCCATGTACTGCGTGGTGGGATGCGCCGCGTCGCCCAGAAGCGTGGCGCGTCCGAAAACCCAGTTTCCGATGGGCTCGCGGTCCGCCGTGGCCCAACGCTTCCAGCTCCGGGGCAGGTCGATCAACTGGCGCGCCTTGGGGCAGACTCCCTGGAAGTAGCTCTCCACCTCGGCCTTGCTGCCGTCGGTGACGCCCCAGTCTTCCCGGTTCCGGCTGTGGAATGTGACGACCACGTTGTACTGCTCGCCGCCCCGCAGCGGGTAATGCACCAGGTGACACTTCGGTCCCGCCCAGAGGCTGGCGGCATTCCAGCGCAGGTCCTGCGGAAAATCCGCCCTGTCCACCACCGCGCGGTAGACCACATGGCCCGTCACGCGCGGCTGATCGTCCACATAGTGCTGGCGCACCACGGACTTCCCACCGTCGGCCGCAATCAGCGCCTGGCCGGTCCAGCGCCGGCCATTTTGGTCTATCGCAGAGACCGTCCTGTTCGCCTCATCCTGCTCGACCTGCTGCACCCGGGTTTGGGTGTGGAAGGCCACACGGCCGCTGCGCTGCGCGCCCTCGAACAGGGCTCGGTGCACATCGGCCCGGTGGGTCACCGCATAGGGGTTTCCGAAACGCTCGCGAAACGCCTGACCCGTCTCGATTCGGCCCACCAGCGACTCGTCCGTGGCATCGTGCATGACCATGCAGTCGGTGTGGACGGCAAGACGACGCGCCTCATCTCCGACGCCCAAGGCATCAAAGGCATGGAAGGCATTCGGGCCGAGCTGGATGCCGGCACCAATCTCGCCGATCTCCGGCGCCTGCTCAAGCACAACGACCGAATAGCCCTGGCGGGCGAGGGACAGCGCAGCGGCAAGGCCGCCGATGCCGCCGCCAGCCACGATGACGGGGAGTTGTGTGCGGAGCGCGCTCATGGGATGCAGGCGGAGAATCCGCCAAAGGCCTTAACGTCAGTATACTGACGAACAGCACGATGACAAAGAGTCGCAATCCGAATCAGGCTTCGCCCAGGCGGCGAACCAGGCCGCCGGATGGGGGCAATGCCGGGCAGGTCGATCTTGATGAGCTTCCCGGGCACCATATCCGTCGCCTCCAACAAATCGCTGTGGCTCTTTTCCTGCAGGAAACCGAGCCCTTCGCGCTCACTCCGGTCCAATATGCTGCGCTGCAGGGCGTCGCCAATGCGCCCCCCGGCATCGACCAGCGGGGCCTGGCGCGGGCGATTGGGCTGGACACATCAACCACCGGAGGCGTCGTCGACCGGCTCGAGGCGCGTGGATTGCTGCAACGAAACGCCGACCCCGGCGATCGGCGGGTGAGGCTGCTGACGATCACTCGACAAGGCAAGGCCCTGCTGCGCAGGGCAAACCCGGCGATGATGCGCGCCCAGGAACGAATCCTGCAACCACTCCCCCCGCCACAGCGCAAGGCGTTCATGCGCATGCTGCGGCAACTCGTCGAGGGCAACAAGGCCTTCAGCCGAGCGCCATCGGCCTGACAGGACGCCGCTTAGGGGAAAACACGGTGCCTGAACGGCTCGGGTGGCCCGCAGTGTATGAAAGCGCTTTCTTATAATCGGAGTCCCCCGTCCCCCGACAAGAAACAGCCCCAGTCAGCCATGATTCGCCCGCAAACCCGCAGGAGCTTGCAGCGCCGCCACATGCTGGGCTGGGTCGCTGCAACGGCGCTTGCACCGCTGCAGGGCTGTGCGCGAGGCGATGCCTCGGCCCAACGTCTGACGGTCGCCGCCTACCCGCAAATCGACGCGGTGGTGCGTGAGTCGCTGCGCGCCTGGAGCTCCGAGCATCCCGACATCCAGGTCGAGATCATCAGCCGCCAATACGGTGACCATCACACGGCCATGACCACGGCGCTGTCCACCGCCGTGGGTCTTCCTGATGTGATGGCGCTGGAGTCCAGCTTTGTGGGCCGCTTCTCTCACGGCCGCGGACTTCAGGATCTCTCGGCCAGCCCCTTCAATGCGCTCGCACTCAGAGATCGCTTCGTCCCCTTTGCGTTCGCCCAGTCGGTCAATCCCCGGGGCGAGGTGGTAGCCATGCCCACCGACATCGGACCGGGCACACTGTTGTATCGACAGGACATCCTTGAACGCGCCGGCGTGGAAGCCACTGAGCTCCAGGCCTCCTGGGAGGGCTATGTGCGCGCTGGATTGCGGATCAAGCAACGCACCGGGGCGCACCTGCTGTCCAGCGTCCAGGGACTCAAGGACATCCTCATCCGCAGCGGCCTCAAGCCCGGCGAGGGCCTGTACTTCGGGCCCGGCTCTGAAGTTCTTGTCCAGTCACCCCGCTTTGAGCGCGCCTTTGAGCTGGCTCGCGAGGCTCGATCTGCGCTTCTTGACACGCGCGTCAATGCGTGGTCCAACGCCTGGGCAGAGGGCTTCAAGCGTGGGCAGGTGGCCACCGAGCTCAGCGGCGCCTGGATGGTTGGCCAGCTCGCCAGTTGGGTCGCTCCCTCGACTGCAGGCCTTTGGCGAGCGGCGCAGCTGCCTGACTCGACCTATGTCTCCTATGGGGGCACCTTCTACGGAATTCCACGGCTGTCGGACCCGGCAAAGAAGGATCTGGCTTGGTCCCTCATCCGGCACCTCACCCTGAGCCGCCAGACACAGATTCAGGCTTTCCGCGATGTCGACGCATTCCCCGCTCTTGTCCAGGCGCTCGACGAGCCCTTCTTTGATGAGCCGCTGCCGTTTCTCGGCGGGCAACCGGCACGCCGGCTCTGGCGCGAGGCGGCCAAGAAGATCACTGCTGTGGCCACCCACCGCCAGACCAGTTTCGCCGATGAGGTGGTGGGGACCGAACTCGACAATGTTCTGGAGCGCGGCAAATCGATCAAGGCAGCGCTGGCCGATGCCAGTCGCATTCTGCAAAAGAGGGCGCGGCGATGAGGCGGCTCGCCCCCCGATGGGCCCCCTATGTCTTCATCTCACCCTTCCTCGGGCTGTTCGCGGTCTTCGGGGTCTTCCCGCTGCTGTTTTCTCTGGCCCTGGCCTTTCAGTCCTGGGAGCCCACGAGTGGGCTCGATGCCATGGAGTATGTGGGGCTTGAAAACTTCGCCTTCGCTCTTGAGGACGACTGGTTCTGGAAGGCTCTGACCAACACCCTGTTTCTGGCCGTGCTGTCCGGTGTTCCTCAGCACCTGGTGGCGATCCCGCTGGCGGCCTACATCGACCGCTCATTCGGACGCTGGCGAGATCCGGTTTCAGCGGCCTACTTCCTGCCCTACATCACCTCCTCGGTCGCCATCGCCATCCTGTTCGGCGCTTTGTTTTCCAAGGACTTTGGTCTGGTCAACAGCATGCTGCACGGGATTTTCGGCGGCGCCAACATCGACTGGATCGGTCGCGCAGACACCATCGGGCCGGTGGTTTCCATCATCATCTTCTGGCGCTACCTCGGGTTCAATCTGGTGCTCTATCTGGCCGCACTTCAAACCATTCCCAGAGACCTCTACGAGGCCGCCAGCCTGGACGGGGCCAGTGCGTGGCAGCAGTTCTGGCACATCACCCTGCCGGGCTTGCGGCCCATGATCCTCTTTGGCGTGACCTTGAGCGTCATCGGAGGCCTGCAGATCTTTGAGGAGCCCTTCATCCTGACCGGCGGAAAGGGGGGGCAGGACCAGGCGGTGCTGACAGTTGCGATGTACCTCTACCGAATGGCGTTCGAGTTCAACGACTTCGGTGGGGCCAGCGCCATGGCCTGGATCCTGTTTCTGGTGGTGGCGGCCATGACATGGCTGACCAACCGGGCCTTCAGGCCCGCAAGGCAAAGCGCGCCATGAGCGCAAGGCGGCCGACCCGATGGGGGCCTCTGGCGGCCAGTTGGGCCATCACATTGGCCGGGCTTGGGCTGATGCTCGCGCCATTCTTCTTCATGTTCGTCTTTGCCAGCCATACGCGAAGCGACATCTTCAACATGCCGCCACCGCTGTGGTTCGGTTCAGCGTGGGGCGAGAACCTTGAAATCCTCTCCTCCCGCATCCCGTTCTGGAAGAACCTCGGCTGGAGCCTGTATGTCGCCTTGGCAACCACGGCCTTGACGCTGCTGTTCTGTTCGATGGCAGGGTTTGCCTTCGCAGCCTACCGTTTTCGCTTCAAGTCCGCGATTTTCGCCCTCGTGATGGGAACGATGCTGGTCCCCTCGTTCATGAGCATGATCCCCTCCTTCATGATCATGGACATCCTCGGATGGATTGACCAGCACCGGGCGCTGATCATTCCGGGCGCCGCCAGCGCCTTTGGAATTTTCATGATGCGACAGTTCATTGAGGCCGCGGTGCCCATGGAGCTGATTGAGGCGGCTCGCATGGATGGCTGCGGTGAATTCACGATCTACCGCCTGGTGGCGCTGCCCCTGATCAAACCTGCCTTGGGAACCCTAGGGCTGGTCACCTTCATCGCTTCATGGAACAACTTCATGGGTCCGCTGGTCGTCTTGCGAAGCTCGGACCAGTACACCCTGCCACTGGCGCTTCGCAGCCTGCAGTCGCCGGTCAACACCGAGTGGGGCGCCCTCATGGCCGGCTCTGCCATTGCAACCATTCCGTTGCTCATCCTGTATTTCGTCTTCTCCCGACAACTCATAGCCGGACTCACCGCCGGCGCCGTCAAGTAGTACCCAAGGGTTCAACCATGCTCCAAAGAAAAGAGACCGCCCCAAAGAGTGCCCTGCATGAGCGCTTTCCGCACCGGTTCCAGTGGGGTGTCGCCACGAGCTCATTCCAGATCGAAGGCGCCTCACGCGAAGATGGCAAGGGCGAGTCCATCTGGGATCGCTTCTGCCAGCAGCCAGGGGCAATCGCCGACGCAAGCAACGGTGACCAGGCCTGTGAGCATTACCACCGGCTGGAGTCAGACCTGGACCTCATCGCCTCGCTGGGGGTTGATGTCTATCGCTTTTCGGTTTCTTGGCCCAGGGTTCAGCCCCTGGGGCACGGCGCCTGGAACGGGCCAGGCTTGGGCTTCTACGACCGAATGGTCGACGGACTGCTGCGGCGGGGCATCCGCCCGTGCCTGACGCTCAATCATTGGGACCTTCCCCAGGCCCTGCAGGACCGCGGAGGCTGGAACAGCCGAGAGACGGTCCATCGTTTCGTGGAATACGCCCAAGAGATCAACCGTCGGCTCGGCGACAGGCTCGCGCTGCTGACCACTCACAACGAGCCTTGGGTGGTTGCCGTGCTTGGGCATGAACAGGGCATCTTCGCACCGGGGATCCGGTCGCGCCGCGTGGCCACGCAGGTTTCCCACCACCTGCTGCTCAGCCACGGGCTCGCAGTGCAGGCCCTGCGGGCTGACGGCACTCGGGCGCCATTGGGAATCGTCCTCAACCTTGGACATGTGGAGGCCGCAAGCGACTCACCGCAGGATCAGGCCGCGGCACACCGGGGCGACGGGTGGGGCCGCCGCTGGTATCTCGACCCCCTGCTCAAGGGCCGGTATCCGGAAGAACTGCTCAGCGAACTTGGCGCGGACGCCCCCACGACCGAGCCTGGCGATGCGCAGGCGATTGCCGCACGGATGGATTACCTCGGCGTCAACTACTACTCGCGCAGCGTCTTTCAGGCTTCGGAGCCCTTTGACGTGAAGAAATCCGGGCTGCCCCTGACTGACATGGGCTGGGAGATATACCCACAAGGGCTGACGGGCCTGCTGTGCTGGCTGGACGCCAACTACACGTTGCCGCCGGTCTGGATCACCGAGAACGGCGCCGCTTTTGCCGACACGGCTGAAGGTGGCCGAGTGCGCGATGAGCAGCGCGTGACCTACCTGCAGGATCACATCGCCGCTGTCGCGGATGCGATCGATCAGGGCGTGGACGTGGCCGGGTACATGGTCTGGAGCCTGATGGACAACTTTGAGTGGGCCAGCGGTTATGCCAAGCGCTTTGGCATTGTTCATGTGGACTACCAATCCCAGCGGCGCACGCTCAAGGACAGCGCGTTGTGGCTGCGCGAATTCATGCGCAGCGTTGCCCAGGCAAGAGCCGGCGCCAACGCGGGATCGAAGGCTGGCTCGGAATCATGACCATGTCGGCACTGGAGATCATCGGCATCCGCAAGCACTTCGGAGAGACGGAGGTGATCCGCGGTGTGGACCTGACGGTCCGTGCCGGTGAACTCATGGTTTTCGTGGGCCCGTCGGGCTGCGGGAAATCCACCATGCTGCGGATGATCGCCGGATTGGACAGCCCGAGCTCCGGTGACATCCAACTCGCGGGCCAGTCCATCGTCAACCAGCACCCGGCCGATCGCGGCGTGGCGATGGTCTTTCAGAGTTATGCGCTGTATCCGAACATGACGGTGGAACAAAACATCGGCTTTGCGTTGCGGGTGGCCGGCGTGCCAGCGGCGCAGAGAGAGCAAAGGGTTCTGGAAGTGGCCCAGATGCTTCGCCTGGAGCCTCTGCTCAAGCGATTGCCTCGGCAGCTCTCCGGCGGGCAGCGCCAGCGGGTCGCCATCGGCCGAGCCATCGTGCGCCAGCCACGGCTTTTCCTGTTCGATGAGCCGCTGTCGAATCTCGACGCGGAGTTGAGGAACAGCACCCGCGTGGAGCTGGCCGCACTTCATCGGCGCCTGCGCACCACCATGGTCTATGTGACGCATGACCAGGTGGAGGCCATGACCCTGGGTGATCGCATTGCCGTCTTCAATGCAGGCCGTATCGAACAGGTGGGCTCGCCGATGGAGCTCTACGAGCGGCCCGCCACCGAATTCGTCGCCCGATTCATCGGCGCGCCGCGCATGAACCTCTTTGAAGTGCGCGAGTTGCGTGTCCTTTGTGACTCTGCGGCCGGGAGTCCGCAGTGGAATTGGTTGAAGGCGGCCCCACCCCAGGCGCAGCGCCTGGGCATCCGGCCCGACCGGCTGTCCCTGGTCCAGCAGGGCCAGGGCATGCCTGCAACGCTGATCCACGCCGAGTACCTGGGCGACTGCTCGATCCTGCATGCCCGGCTTGACGG
>CAYYYC010000086.1:0-8608 GCA_964475695.1 uncultured Rubrivivax sp. | reverse complement strand
ACTGGAAGACCTTCATCGAGGTCTATCTGGAGGATTACCACGTCGGGCCTTTCCATCCCGGCCTCGGCTCCTTTGTGACCTGTGAGGACCTGGCCTGGGAGTATGGGCCTCACCACAGCGTTCAGACTGTGGGGGTGCACAAGGCGCTGCAGCGCCCAGGCTCGCCGGTGTATCAGCGCTGGCACGACCAGGTGCTGAGGTACCGGGATGGCCGACCTCCCAAGCATGGCGCGATCTGGCTGACCTACTACCCCACGCTGATGGTGGAGTGGTATCCGCATGTCCTGGTGGTCAGCCACCTCGTGCCCAAGGGGCCGCAGAGCACTCTCAACATCGTGGAGTTCTTCTATCCCGAGGAGATTGCCGCTTTCGAGCGCGAGTTCGTGGAGGCCCATCAGGCGGCCTACATGGAGACGTGCGATGAGGACGATGAAATCGCTCTTCGCATGGATGCAGGCCGCCGCGCGCTGCTGGAGCGCGGGGATGATGAGGTTGGTCCCTACCAGAGTCCCATGGAGGACGGAATGCAGCACTTCCATGAGTGGTACCGACGGGTCATGTCGGACCCTCAGCGGCGGGCTTGATCCGATGCGTGCCTTGGTTTCGGCGGCGGAGGTCCTGTTGCGGATACGGCAGGATCAGTCGTTGCCCGTCTTCATCGATTGCAACTTTGACCTGTTCGATGTTTCTGCGGGTCGGCGCACCTACGAGCAGGGGCATCTCCCGGCCGCTCGTTATGCGCACTTGGAACAGGATCTCAGTGGCCCGAAGTCGGTGCGCGGGCCGCGGGATGGCGGTCGCCACCCGCTGCCCGACCGGTCCGAATGGGCGGCGTGCGTGGGCCGATGGGGTATCGCTGCGGGCACGCCGGTGGTCGCCTACGACGATCAGGGCGGGCCCTACGCTGCCCGGGCCTGGTGGATGTTTCGTTGGTTGGGCCATCCGGAGGTGGCCGTGCTCGATGGCGGCAAGGCGGCCTGGCTGGCGGCCGGAGGTGACCTGGAGACGCAGGCGCCGCAATGGGCTGCGCGGGCTCCCCATCCCCTCGGTGAACCGGCCGTTTCAACGGCATCAGCCGAGGAACTGCTGGCCCGGCTGGGCCGGGTCACCCTGATTGACGCCCGCGCCCCGGAGCGCTTCAGGGGCCAGAGCGAGCCGCTGGACTCTCGGGCGGGCCACATCCCCGGGGCCGTCAATCGATTCTTCAAGGACAACCTGCAGGCCGATGGTCGGTTCAAGGCCGTCGAGCAACTGCGCGCTGAATGGCTGGCGCTGGTGCCGCAAGGCGCCCAGGTCGTTCACCAGTGCGGCTCGGGCGTGACCGCGTGCCACAACCTGCTGGCCATGGAGCACGCCGGTCTCGGTCAGGGCGCGCTCTACCCCGGCTCCTGGAGCGAGTGGTCGGCCGATCCGCACAGGCCGGTGGCTGTCGGCTGAGCGGGGCGGCGGAGCCTTCGGCTCAAGGCCACGCCGTCTTGGAGGCGCGCCGCGCCGCTCGATTGATCTGGCACAAGGTGTGGTACCGCAAACACGCCCCATACTCCCCGCACACTTCTGTGGCCTCCTGAGGGTCCAGCACAGCAGGAGCATCATCATGTACAGCCGTATCCTGATTCCCACGGATGGCTCGGAAATCACCCGCAAGGCCGTGGAGACGGCCGTCTCACTGGCCAAGCGGATGGACGCGCAGCTCTTTGCCATCGCCGTCAAGGAGCCCTTCCCCTACAGCGCAATCAGCGAGGTGCAGCCCATTGCGCCCCAGGAGTTCTTCGATGCGCAGGAAAAGGTTGCGCGTGCGCGCGCCACGGCTGTGGTGGAGGCGGCTCGGGAGCAGCAGGTGGCCTGCAGCGGCTACACGGTGGAGTCGATCCATCCCTGGGAAGCGATCCTGGACCATGCCCGGGACAAGCAATGCGACCTCATCGTGATGGCTTCGCACGGTCGCCGGGGAGTGGCAGCCGTGCTCCTGGGCAGCGAGACTCAGCGCGTGCTGCTGCACAGCCCGATCCCGGTGCTGGTGGTCAAGTGACCGGCCCTCAGGGCTAGTGGGCGTGCAGCAGTTCGCCGGCCACCAGAACCATGGCCAGCCCTGCCGCGAGCCACAGGACCTGCTCGAGGGTCTCGCGGAATTGCAGCCGGCGCTGCATCTGCGGGAGCAGATCCGCCACGGCCACATAGATGAAGCTGCTGGCCGCCACCACCAGGAGATAAGGGAACAGGCTTTCGAGCCCACCCACGGCGAAATAGCCCACCAGACCTCCGGCCACCGCTGACAGTCCGGAGATGGCGTTGAAGGCCAGTGCCCGCGCCCTCGAGAGTCCGGCGTTGAGCAGAACGATGAAGTCGCCGATTTCCTGCGGGATCTCGTGAGCCACGATGGCCAGGGTGGTGACCACGCCCAGCTTGACATCGGTCAGGAAGGCGGCGGCGATGATGACCCCATCGACAAAGTTGTGGATGCTGTCGCCCAAGAGCACGCTCCAGCCGCCCGTGCCCGCCTGCTCCGCATCGAAGCCGTGGTGGTGGGCATGGTGGGGATGGTCGCCTTCGTGATGGTGGCTGTGGCGGTACAGCTCGGCCTTTTCAAGCAGGAAGAAGAACAGCAGTCCGCCGAGCAAGGTCATGAACAACTCATGAGCGGGCGCCTGAGCCGACTCGAAGGCTTCGGGCAGGACATTGAGCAACGCAGTGCCCAGCAGGACGCCGGCCGACAGGCTGACCAGGCTGTGGACGATGCGGCCCAGCACCAGGGTGGTCAGGCTTGCCGCAGCCAAAACCGAAAGCAGGCCCCCCGCCGCCGTGGCCAGGATGATGTAGAGCAGCGTCAATTCAGTCCCGGAAATTGTTGAAGGTCAACGGCGCCTCGGCGACTTCCTTCTTCATCAGGGTGATGGCCGCCTGCAGCTCATCGCGCTTGGCCCCCGAAACCCGCACCGTGTCGCCCTGGATCGAGGCCTGCACCTTGAGCTTGCTTTGCTTGAGCATGCCCTGGATCTTGCGGGCCAGGTCCGCCTCGACGCCGCTGCGGATCTTGATGAGTTGGCGTACCTTGTCGCCGCCAGCCTTTTCGGGCTTGGACGAGTCGTCCAGAAAGCGCGCATCCACGCTGCGCTTGGTGAGCTTGGCCACCAGGATGTCGAGAACCTGCTGGAGCTGGAAGTCGCTGTCGGCAAAGGCCGTGAGCTCCTTGATCGCGCCCTTGTCGGAGAGCTCGATGCGGGCATCGCTCCCCTTGAAGTCGAACCGGGTGCCGATTTCCTTGTTGGACTGGTCGATTGCATTGCGCACCTCGACCATATTGGGTTCAACGACCACATCAAAGCTTGGCATGTTCCGGTGGGCACTTGGCCGCAGCAGTTTCTGGGGGAAAATTTTGCCATGTCCGATCCACGGCCGCCCGCCGCCCTCCCGCCATCGCCCAAGCCCGGATTGGTGGTCGAGCGGGGTGTGAGCCTGCGCACGCTCAACACGCTGGGGTTGCCGGCCGTGGCCGCCCAACTGGTGCGTGTCGACAGCGAAGCCGCGGTCCGCCGCGTGGTGGACGATCCGGTCTTGGGCCGCACGCCCAAGATGATCCTCGGCGGTGGAAGCAACCTTGTTTTCACCCGGGATCCTGACCCGCTCGTTCTGAAGGTGGAAGTGCCTGGCGTCAGGGTGCTTGGCCAGGATGGCCGCGACATCATCGTGGAGGCCGGTGCGGGGCTGGCTTGGCACGCTCTGGTGGAATGGACCCTGTCGCAGGGCTTTGCGGGCCTGGAGAATCTGGCGCTCATCCCCGGAACCGTCGGCGCAGCGCCTGTGCAGAACATCGGCGCCTATGGCGTGGAACTGAAGGATCGGTTCCATTCCCTGGTTGCGGTGGATTTCGTCACCGGCCGCACCGTGGAGCTTGATGCGCCGGCCTGCGGATTTGGCTACCGCCACAGCATCTTCAAGGAGCGGGGCTTTGCGGGCTTGGCCGGAAAGAGCGTGATCACCCGGGTGCGATTGCGCTTGCCCAAGGCCTGGCAACCCGAGGTCGGCTACCTCGACCTTCAACGTCGCATGGAGGAAACCGGTATTCGCGAGCCCTCGCCAGAGCAGGTCTTTTCCTGGGTCTGCGAAATCCGCAGATCCAAGCTTCCTGACCCGGCTGTCCTTGGCAATGCGGGAAGCTTCTTCAAGAACCCCGTGGTCACCGCGGAGCAGTGCCGAGACATCATCGCCAGAGATCCAGCGATCGTGCACTATCCGCTGGAGGACGGCTCGGTCAAGCTGGCGGCGGGGTGGCTGATCGAGGCTTGCGGCTGGAAGGGGCGAAGCATCGGGCGGGCCGGCGTCTACGAGCGCCAGGCGCTGGTCCTGGTCAACCGAGGCGGGGCCACTGGCGCGGAAGTTCTGACTCTGGCCTTGGCCATCCAGACCAGTGTGTATGAGCGATTCGGCATCCGGCTGGAACCCGAGCCGATGGTGGTTTGACCTCCATGGGCACCAAGACCCTAGGCGATGACATAGGCGCCGGCGGCCGTGGCGATCAGCGTGCCCTGTTCGTTGACGAGTCGCATCTGGGTGGAGCCGATTCGGCCGCCCAGCCTTGTGACGACCGCCTGGGCGCGAAAGTGCCGGCCGATCCCGGGGCGCAGATAGTCCACGCGCATGTCGATGGTGCCCATCTTGGTGAATCGATGCATGACTTGGTCGGCTGTCTCGTGCGCAAACTTTTCGCCGATGGCCACCATCAGCGCCAGTCCCGCCGTGGCGTCAAGCGCTGCGGCCGTCACGCCGCCGTGCAGTCGACCGTGGATGTAGTGGCCCACGAGTTCGGGTCGCATGTCGAACCGGCAGACAGTGCCGTCCGGGCCGTTGAGTTCGTGCATCGTCATGCCCAGAACCTTGTTGAAGGCAATGTGACTGTCGGCGAGCTGCCTCAGGGCGGCTTCAAGCCGCGCCTGCTCGGCTGCACTTCGATGCGTTGCGGGTTGGCTGCTGCTCATCGGACGCATGGTAACGGCTGCAATGCCGCTCTGAGGCGATGAAAGGCCCGCCGGAAGGGCCTGACCGCCTTGTGGTCCTGGATGCGGTGCGGGGTGCAGCGATCGTTTGGATGCTGCTGTTCCATCTGGCCTACGACCTCAATCACTTCGGTCTGCTCAATCCGCCGCAGCTCTTTCTCTCAGACCCTGTGTGGACCTGGCAGCGCATGTGCATCGTGAGCCTTTTCATGTTTTGCGCCGGGGCATCGCAGGCCTTGGCCGCGCAGGCCGGCTCCTCCTGGACGAGATTCTGGCGCCGATGGTGGCAGCTCGCGGGCTGCGCAACCGTCGTGTCGGCGGCGACCTGGTGGGTTTTCCCGCAGAGCTGGATCAGCTTTGGGGTACTGCACGGCTTGGCCTGCATGGTGCTGTTGGCCAGACTCACGGCCTCATGGCCGCGTTGGCTTCTCTTGGCTTTGGCTGTTCTGGCCCTGGCCGCACCTCAGCTGGTGCAGCACAGCGTTTTCGACAGCCGTTGGCTCAACGGCGTGGGGCTGGTCACGCGCAAGCCGATCACCGAGGACTATGCGCCACTGTTGCCCTGGATGGGCGTGGTGTGGCTTGGGTTGGCCTTCGGCGCAGGGCTGTCTCGGGTGGCGGTGGGTCAGGCCGTGGGGGTGAAAGTTCTCGCCAGGATGGGTCAGTGGCCGCTGAGCATCTACATGCTGCACCAGCCGATTTTCTGGGGCGTGCTGCTGATCCTGGCTTGAGAGTCGGATTGGCGCGCCGACAGGACGGCTTCGGCCCGACAATCACGCGATGAACGGCAAGATCCTCTTTGGCTTCCATGCGGTGACGGTGCGCCTGAAGACCGCCCCCGAGTCCATCATCGAGATCCACCACGATGCCCAGCGCCGCGACGCCCGAATGCGTGGGCTGATCGATCGCGCGCGCCAGGCAGGGGTTGCGCTTGTGCCGGCGCAGGCGCAGGGCTTGGCGCAGATGGCAGGCCGTGCGCCTCACCAAGGGGTGGTGGCTCGGGTCACGCCCCTTCAGGCCAGGCATTCGATCGATGACCATCTCGACGCGGTTCATGTCGCAGGCGCCACTCCTTTGCTGCTGGTTCTTGACGGCGTGACAGACCCCCACAACCTTGGGGCCTGCCTGCGCGTGGCCGATGGTGCCGGGGCGCAGGCGGTGATCGCGCCTCGAGACCATGCGGTGGGCATCAACGCCACAGTCGCCAAGGTGGCCAGCGGCGCTGCTGAGACCGTGCCCTACTTCATGGTGGTCAACCTGGCCCGGACACTTGGGGAGCTCAAGGAAAGGCAGATCCGCATCATCGGCACGAGTGAGGACGCGACGAAGTCCGTTTACGACGCCGACCTCTGCGGGCCTGTGGCTCTGGTTCTCGGCGCCGAGGGCAGTGGCATGAGGCAATTGACCCGAAAGACCTGCGACGAGCTGGTCCGCATCCCGATGGCGGGTGCGGTGGAGAGCCTCAATGTCTCGGTGGCTTCGGCGGTTTGTCTCTTCGAGGCGTTGCGTCAGCGGACCGCTGCGGCGAAGCCGCCGCCTTCGAGCTCAAGCGGCCTGTAGGTTGCAATCCAGGGAGCCGCGCTCATCAAAGACGACACACCGGCCATGCCAGTGGGGCGCTCCCGGGATGTCGTCGAAGTACTGCAGGATGCCGCCGTCGAGCTGGTAGGCGTGGCTGATCCCCGCGTCCCGCATGGCCAAAGCGGCCTTTTCGCATCGGATTCCGCCAGTGCAGTAGCTCACGACGGTCTTGCCCTGCAGTTCATGGGCCTTGGCCCGCAGCGCAGCAGGGAACTCGCTGAACCGCTGCAGGTCCCAGTGCATCGCTCCCTCGAAGCGTCCTGCCTGCACTTCAAATCGGTTGCGGGTGTCGAGCATCGCCAGGGGCCGGCCTGCGTCGTCATGTCCGTGGTCGAGCCAACGCCTGAGCGTTGCTGCACTGACGGATGGGGCGCGGGCGGACAGCGGCGAAACCATCGGCTGGTTCATCCTGATGATTTCGCGCTTGATCCTCACGCGCAGTCGTTGAAATGGCGCACCTTCGCTCCAGCTTTGCTTGATCTGCAGGCCCGCAAATGGCTCATGGCGCTGCAGCCATTGAAGCCAGGCTTGCACCGCCGGCGGACGTCCCGCCAGGAAAAGATTGATTCCTTCCTCAGCCAGCAACACCGTGCCCCGGAGCTCGAGCTCGGTGGCCTGTTCGAGCAGCAGGCTGCGCCAGTCCGTCAGCCGCTCAAGCGCCA
Organism: uncultured Rubrivivax sp.; assembly: GCA_964475695.1. Classification (GTDB taxonomy): domain Bacteria; phylum Pseudomonadota; class Gammaproteobacteria; order Burkholderiales; family Burkholderiaceae_C; genus RFTU01. The sequence continues at coordinate 1,374 of CAYYYC010000086.1, read as the reverse complement.
CGAAGCGGTAGGCTGCGACATTGAGAGTGGATTGCACGCCTGAATTCTAGGTCGGCGGCGAGGGCTGCTGGCCTCCCGCAGCGAGTTTCTACAATCCCGCCATGTCGTTCGTACACCTGCGCACCCACACCGAATATTCGGTGGTTGACGGCACCACGAGAATCGATGCGTTGGCCGAGGCCGCGCTGCAGGACCGCCAGCCAGCCCTGGCCATCACAGACCTGGGCAACCTGTTTGGAGCGGTCAAGTTCTACAACGCCTGCCGCTCCAGGGGGGTCAAGCCCATCATCGGCGCAGACCTCTGGATGGAGCCCGAGCACTCGGGCGATCGGGTGGCCAGTCGTCTGCTCGTACTGGTTCAGGGCGATCAGGGTTATCTCAACCTCTGCAAGCTGCTTTCCAAGGCCTGGGGCAGCAATGTCAACCGCGCCCAGGCGTGGCTGAAGTGGGAGTGGCTGGCCGAGGGCAGCCAGGGACTGATCCTTCTGTCGGGGGCCGAGGGCGGAGCTTTGGGCCAGGCCCTGCTTGCCGGCGACGAGCCAAAGGCGCGGGAACTCGCGCTGCGCTACAGGGCGGCTTTCGGGGACCGCTTCTACATCGAAGTGCAGCGCTCGGGGCTGGCCTCGCAGGAGGCTCACGTGAGGCTGGCCGCCTCATTTGCGGCTCGGCACGCGATTCCGGTCGTGGCCACTCACCCGGTGCAGTTTCTCGAGCCTGAAGACTTTGAGGCGCATGAGGCGCGTGTGTGCGTTGCCGAGGGAGAAACCCTGGCCAACCCACGGCGCGTGAAGCGCTTCAGCCGTGATCAGCACTTCAAGTCGCAGGCGCAGATGGCAGACCTCTTCGCCGACCTCCCCACGGCGCTGGCCAACACGGTGCTCATCGCTCAGCGGTGCAGCCTGAGCCTCACGCTGGGCAAGGCAAGGCTGCCGGACTTTCCCACCCCGGCCGCGCCCGATGGCGGTGCCATGCCGCTGCAGGACTACTTCCGCCAGCTTTCCATGCAGGGCCTGGAGCGCCGGCTGCTTGAGCGGCCCAAGTCGGAGGTGGCCTCGGAATCGGTTGAGGCTGTTGCCCGTGAGCGGGAGCGCTACCTCGAGCGGCTGAATTTCGAGATTTCCACCATCATCGAGATGGGTTTCCCGGGTTACTTTTTGATCGTCGGGGATTTCATCCACTGGGCTCGGCACCATGGCTGTCCAGTGGGGCCGGGGCGGGGTTCGGGCGCGGGCTCGCTGGTGGCTTACGCCTTGCAAATCACCGACCTCGACCCGCTGCGCTACAACCTGCTGTTCGAGCGCTTCCTGAACCCCGAGCGCGTGTCGATGCCCGACTTCGACATCGACTTCTGCCAGGGCAACCGCGACCGCGTCA
>CAYYYC010000085.1:0-8685 GCA_964475695.1 uncultured Rubrivivax sp. | reverse complement strand
GTCAGGCCGCGCTGGCGCACAGCCTGGCGGATGCGATCGAGCTCACCCCCCGGATCGATGACGGCGGCCTCCATAGTCTGGTCGCACCAGACGATGGAGCAGTTCTGCTGGAAGACGGTGACGGGCAGGGTGAGGTAGGCAAGCATGGTTCGAGAGCATGGTATCTCTGCCCGAACCACGGCCTGAGCGGCACCGCAGCGCCATCGCGCCCGCCTCGGCCACGGGCTTACTGCACCGACAGACGCTTGCTGCCGCCGCCCGACTTCTTGGGCAGTCTGAGCGTGAGAAGCCCGCTGTCGTAGCGGGCGCTGGCTCGGTTCTCATCCACTGGGCAATCCAGGCTGAACGAGCGGCTGGCGTAGCCCTCCTGTCGCTCCTTGAACAGCACGCGCCCGTCGTCCTTCTCCTCCTTTTCGGAGCGGCTCTGGGCACTCAGGGTGACCAGGTTTCCGTCGATGCGCACATCGATGTCTTCCTTGCGCACGCCGGGAATGTCGGCCTTGACCAGGTAGCTGTCTTCCTGCTCGGACAGGTCGATGCGCATGCGCGGCGCCCCGTCCGGGATGGCTGCGCGCCAGGGGCGCATGAAGCTTCGCAGCGCATCGTCCAGCGGGTCGCGCAGCAGTGGCTCGAACAGTCGGATCTCGTTCATCTTGATGCTCCTTGGTATTGGGGTTGCGGTGCAGGCGTCCAGGGACGGCGCCGCCGACATGATCGGTCGCCAGCCAGCGCCCGAGCTTGAGCGCGCGCAGGCATCGGCATGGGGGAGGGCCGCCGCCGCTACACTGGAACGCCTTGGAAGCGTTCGTCATATCCACCGGAGTCGTCGCGCTGGGCGAAATGGGCGACAAGACTCAGCTGTTGGCCATCATGCTGGCGGCGGCGTTCCGCAAGCCGGTGCCCATCATTGCGGGCATCTTCGTGGCCACCTTGCTCAACCATGCCGCAGCCGGCGCGCTGGGCGGATGGGTGGCGCAACTCCTCGGGCCCGAGGCTCTGCGATGGGTGATCGGCGCTTCTTTCCTGGCCATGGCAGGCTGGATGCTCATGCCCGATCGGATCGACGCCGAATCGGCAGCCAAAGGACACCGCTGGGGCGTGTTCGGCACCACCGTGGTGGCCTTCTTTCTGGCTGAAATGGGCGACAAGACGCAGGTGGCCACTGTGGCCCTGGCGGCACGATATCCCGACATCGTGGCTGTGGTGCTGGGCACCACGCTGGGGATGATGCTGGCCAATGTGCCGGCGGTCTTTCTGGGAGATCGCCTGGCGCAGAAGGTGTCGATGCGGTGGGTGCATGGTGCGGCGGCCCTGATCTTCGGCGCGCTGGGACTGCTGACTCTCCTGAATGCGGGCAGCCTGTTTTGAGTGTGTCGTGATGCCGGCGCGACCTCGAATGCTCCGATTGCCGACCGTGCCGATCGCCGCGGCCTTCTTCGTTTTCTGGGGCTGGGCCCTGGCCTTGGCGGCTTCGGCTCAGCCTTCGCGCGTGATGGTGCCCAGCCTGGACCTCGACGCACAGGGCCAGCCGGTGATGCTCGTTGGCCACTGGAGCGCGGCGCCGGACCTTGCCTCAGCCCCCGCCCGCAGCCCCGGGCTGCGCGGCGCCATGCTGCTGCTGCATGGGTGCGGCGGACCCTATGGGGCCTCGGGGGCCCTTTCGGTGCGCATGCGCGAATACACCGAGCTCCTGCGCCAGAGGGGCTGGGCGGTGCTTGTGCTGGATTCCCTGACGACCCGTGGCGAGCGTGAGTTGTGCACACAGCCGCTGGGTCGCCGAAAGATCACTCAAACCCACCGTCGGCTGGATGCCTGGGGCGCCTTGGTTTGGCTCTCCCGGCAGCCTGGGATCGACCCGAGCCGCCTGGGCCTGCTGGGGTGGAGCCATGGGGGATCGGCCGTGCTGGCGTCCATCGACGCCGAGCGGCTGTCTGGCCGCCCGCCCGGAGTGCCGATGCCGGCCATGGCCGTGGCCTACTACCCCGGATGCGCGGAGACGCTGCGCGCTTCCCGGGTCGTGGGCGTTCCCCTGCTGATGCAGCTTGGCCAAGCCGATGACTGGACCCCGGCCCAGCCCTGCATCGACTGGGCGCACAGGGCCAATGCCGAGGCCCGTGACCCTTCCGAGCCTGGCCGTGGGCCGAGGTCAAGCCCGATCGAGGTGGCCTTGCACCCGGGGGCCTACCATGGCTTTGACGGGCAGGCACCCCTTCGCCTGCGGCAAGACGTGCCCAACGGCGTCAACCCGGGCCAAGGGGTGCATGTCGGCGGCAACGAGCCGGCCCGAAGAGCGTCGTTGCTTCGGCTTGAGCAGTGGCTGGCGCGCTGGAACCCCTGAGCCCCTGAGCCCCAGGCCGCCTCAGGCCAAGCGGTCGATGCGCCGCGCCAGCACCACCGATGTCTGGGTGCGGATCACCCCCTCGATCGCGCCGATCTCGTCGATCAGAGCGTCCAGCCTGAGCGCTGAGGGGGCTCGCAGCTCGGCCACGAAGTCGAACTCCCCGCTGACGGTGCACAGCTGGCGCAGCTCCGGCATTCGCTGCATCCGCGCCTCCACCGCCCGCCCGCTGCGGGGTTGCACGGCAATGTGGACATAGGCCTGCAGGCCTGCATCCTGTTGATCCTGCCCCAGGCGCACCGTGTATCCCAGGATCGCCCGGTCGCGCTCCAGTCGCGCCAGTCGCGCCAACACCGTTGTGCGGGCCAAGCCCAGCTGACGCGCCAGGTCGGCGTTGCTTTGCCGGGCGTTGGCCTGCAGGAGAGCCAGCAGGCCGCGGTCGATTTCGTCGCGGGGCCCCTGTATCGCCACGGGAGCCTGAGGCCGGGTCCTGCGCTTGGGAGTTGCCATCGGTTGGGCTCCAGAAATTTGGACATTGCGTCATCAACAAATGGCGCAATGTCACTTTAAACATATTTTCCGACCAAACAACGCTATCTTATGACTGAGCTCGACCTTAGAGTGCGCTTGAGCATCCCAACCAGGAGAAACGCATGAGGACCATCCTCCTTGGCGCGGGCCACATTGGCCAGACCATCGCGCGACAGCTCGCAGCCACGGGCGACTACGCGCTGACCGTGGCCGACCGCAGCGCGCAGGCGCTCGAGCCCCTGTTGGGACTGGCGTTGGAGGCGGCGGTGCTGGGCGACGACGACCCGCAGGCATTGCGCGCGCTCCTCAAGGGCCAGCAGGCGGTGGTCAACGCATTGCCCTATGACCGGGCCCCGGCAGTGGCGGAGGCCGCGCTTGATGCGGGCTGTCATTACTTCGACCTGACCGAGGATGTGTCGGCGACTCGCCGCATCCGCGAGCTCGCGCGTGGCGCGCCTACGGCCTTCATGCCGCAGTGCGGCCTGGCGCCCGGTTTCGTGGGGATCGTCGCCCACGATCTGGCGCAAGGCTTCGAGCAGGTCTTCGACCTGAAGATGCGGGTCGGCGCACTGCCGGCGTTTCCCACCAATGCGCTGAAATACAACCTGACCTGGAGCGTGGATGGGCTGATCAACGAGTACTGTCATCCCTGCGAGGCCATCCGGGAGGGGCAGCGGATGGAGGTGCTGCCGCTGGAGGGGCTGGAGCACTTCAGCCTGGATGGCACGGAATATGAGGCCTTCAACACCAGCGGGGGCTTGGGCACTTTGTGCGAAACCCTGGCCGGCCGCGCCCGAAACCTGGACTACAAGTCGGTGCGCTACCCGGGCCACCGCGATCTGGTCAAGGTGCTGCTCGACGATCTGGGCCTGAAGAACGATGCGCAGACACTCAAGCAGATCCTTCGTCGCGCGGTGCCCACCACGATGCAGGATGTGGTGCTGGTTTTCGTGACCGCCAGCGGCATGAGCGGTGGGCGCTTCGTGGAGAAGGTCTTCGTCCGCAAGATCTTCGCCGACCGAGACGCGCCGCAGCCGCGCTCGGCCATCCAGATCACCACCGCCGCGGGGCTGTGCGCCGTGCTGGACCTCTTTGCCCAGAAGCGGCTGCCCCAGTCGGGGTTCATCCGGCAGGAGCAGGTGGCCTTGTCGGACTTTCTCGGCAACCGATTCGGCCGCGCCTATGAGGAGCTGCGGCCGGTGTCCTCGATCAGCTGAAGCCTTAGGATCACCCTTCGCATGGCATCGCAAGACCACACGACCCCAATGAACACCAAGGAAGATCTTCTCGCGGTCTGGCAGTCGCTGGGCTTGGCCCCAGGCGCGTTGGAAGGCGGCAGCCTGGTCAGCCGCAGCCCGATCGACGGGCTGCCCCTGGGCACAGTGGCCGTCGCCGATGAAGTGCAACTGCAGGCGCTGATGGCCCGAAGCTGCGAGGCCTTCAGGCGCTGGCGCGATGTGCCTGCCCCCCAGCGTGGTGAGCTCGTGCGCCGGTTTGGCCAGATGCTGCGCCGCCACAAGGCGTCGCTGGGGCGACTGGTCAGCCTGGAGGTGGGCAAGATCATCAGCGAAGGCCAGGGCGAGGTGCAGGAGATGATCGACATCGCCGATTTCGCCGTGGGGCTTTCGCGCCAACTGCACGGCCTGACCATCGCCTCGGAGCGGCCCGAGCATCGCATGATGGAGCAGTGGCACCCCTTGGGCCCGGTGGCGGTCATCACCGCGTTCAACTTTCCGGTGGCGGTTTGGGCCTGGAACGCCGCACTGGCGCTGGTGTGCGGGAACCCTGTGGTCTGGAAGCCCTCGGACAAGGCCCCGCTCTGCGCCTTGGCGGTTCAGGGTCTGTGGGAGCGATGCTGCGATGAATACGAGGCGGAACTGGGCAGCGCCAACGGCGTTGCGATCACCACCGACCTGTGCCTTCTCGCGCAGGGGGGCGCCACGCTTGGCGCCGCGCTGGCGGCCGATTCCCGAGTGGCCCTGGTTTCGGCCACCGGCAGCACCCGCATGGGCCGAGCGGTGGCCCCCGCCGTGGCCCAGCGGTTCGGCCGCTGTCTGTTGGAGCTGGGCGGCAACAACGCGGTGGTGGTGGCCCAGTCGGCCGACCTGGATCTGGCCGTGCGGGGGATCGTGTTCGGTGCCGTCGGAACGGCAGGCCAGCGCTGCACCACCACGCGGCGCTTGCTGGTGCAGGCGTCACTGGAGCGGGAGCTGCTGCAGCGGCTGGCCAAGGCCTATGGGTCGCTGCGTATCGGCGATCCGCGTGAGCCAGGCGTGCTGATGGGCCCCCTGATCGACGAGGCCTCAGCCTCGGCGATGGCGCAGGCCCTGAGTGCGGCGCGCCAGCAGGGCGGGACAGTGGTCTGCGGCGGCCAGCGGCTCGGGCCCGCCGACAGCGTGCCCGGTGGCGTCTATGTGAGCCCCGCCATCGTTTCGATGCCGCAGCAGTCGGCCATCGTTCGGGAGGAAACATTTGCGCCCATCCTTTATGTGATGCGTTGGCAAACGCTGGACGAGGCGCTGGTCCTGCACAACAGCGTGCCGCAGGGCCTGTCCTCGGCCATCTTCACCCGCGACCTTCTCGAGGCGGAGGCCTTCCTCAGCGCTTCGGGCTCGGACTGTGGCATTGCCAATGTGAACCTCGGCACCTCCGGGGCAGAGATCGGCGGCGCCTTCGGGGGCGACAAGGACAGCGGTGGCGGCAGGGAGTCCGGCTCCGACGCCTGGCGCCAATACATGCGCCGGTCGACCAACACGATCAACCGTGGCCGCACCCTGCCGCTGGCCCAGGGCGTGAATTTCGACCTGTAGCGGCCTACAGCACCAGAATGGGGGGCGGCTCCAGAAGCCGAGCCACGACATTGCGCAGCGCCGGCGGCGGGTCGGCGCCGAAACCACCTTCGCCGTTGCTCCGCTGGTCCCAGGGATGGCGATAGCGCTGCCCGGCAGGCAGGACATGCAGGCTCACCCCCAGGAGCTCCAGCCGGGCCTGGGACGCCACTTGCCGCGCGTTGGTCTGCATTTCACTGCCGTCGACGATGGTCACCGAACCGCGCCCGATGACCTCGATCGATTGCCCGATCTCGATCAGCAAAGCGGTGTCCTCATCCACGCCGATGCCCAGCAGGTCGGGCCGCAGCGCCAGTGCCGAAAGCAGTCGCGACAGGCGACGGCGCTGGGAGAAGTGCTGATCGACCATCGCCTGGGGCAGGAAGCTCAGCCCCAAATCCAAGGACACGGCTTCCTTCTGCGGCGCCAGGACAGCCGCTCCCTGGGCGATCATCGCCCGTGACAGGGCTGCGGCGCCGGCGCTGGTGCCCGCCAGACAGATCCCGCGCTCTCGCACCGCTGCATGCAGCGCCAGCATGGCCGGCGTGGACCACAGCCGCTCCATGAGACGCACCTGGTCTCCGCCGGTGATGAACACCCCATCCGCCTTGTTGAGCTCGGCCAACAGTTCCGGCTGCGCCGCAGCCGAGGCATCGGCCGGGTGCAGGAAGCCCACATCTTCGGCGCCGAGAGCCCGCATGGCCGCTGCGTAGGACTTCTCCGTGCTGTCGGGCTCGCTCGTGGCCCCGGTGACGAATCGCAGCCGCGCCCGCGGGCCACCGGAGAGTTGCATGAAGCGGCGCAGGATTTCCCGCTCATCGAGACGGTCTTCCGCCCCGCCGATGACGAGGAGACGCCCGGCCGGGGCGCCATCGGGCAGCCGCCGGGGCGCGCGCGCAACGGGTGGGGGCGCCGCCGGAGTCCCCGCGCACGCGGCCAACCCCAACGATCCTGCGGCAGCCGCGGCCAAGCCGGCCAAAAGGCGACGCCGCTGGCCACCCCGCCCCCGGGCTTCTTCGGGGCAAGGTGCGGGGAGTCTCCGATCGGCCATGGCCGCATTCTCCAAGCCAAGGGCTGCGCGCGGTTTGAGGGAACTCCCCACCGGCTCGTCTTCAGCGCTGAAACCCAAATCGCCCTTCGCAAACCATGGCCGCCAGCGGCTGGCGTCCCGTCGGCGCCTCGCGCTCCTGCAGCGCAGCCGCCAGGCTCTCGCGCGGCGCCTGCTCACCCACGGCCACGATGCAGTGCACCGCGAACTCATCCGGGATTGCCAGGCCGCTGCGCAAGGCCTGCACATTGAAGCCGCCCATCGCGTGCGCGCACAAGCCCATGGCCTGAGCCTGCAGCGCGAGACTCATCCATGCGGCACCCGTGTCGAAGGCGTGGAATGGCGCGGGCTTGGCTTCTTCGCTGCCCGGCGCGGCCAGGCGGGTGGCCGAAAGCACTGCGATCAGAGCCGAGGCCTTGTGGGCCCAGCCCTGATTGAAAGGGACCAGGGTCTCGAACATGGCGCCGAAGCCCGGACTGCCGGCCAGCGCGTAGACAAAACGCCATGGCTGGGAATTGGTGGTCGAAGGCGCCCACCGGGCTGCTTCCATCAGGCTCATGAGGGTCTGGGCCGACAGGGTCTTGCCGCTCAGGGATCGGGGCGACCAGCGCTGCAGGAATCGGTCATCGACGGGGGCTTCAGGGCTTCGGGTCATTGGGCTGCCTTTTTGCGTGCAAAGCGATGATTTTCGCCGTGGCGGCGTCCGGCCGGTGGCAGGGCTTGTGGTGCGGCGCCGGGCAGACGGCCTTCAGACAGGGTGGAGCGGGCGGGCCGCCGCCGGAACGAACGCGCCAAAACGCTCGCCAATCAGGTCCTGGCCCTGTGTGATCACGAACTGACGGAAGGCTTCAGCCGGGGGCGACAGAGGCTTTTTCCCAGGATGCACCGCGTACCACTGCCGAATCACCGGGGTGTTTTCCACGGGCAGGACAGCCAACAGGCGGTTCTCCAGTTCCAGCCCGATGGTGTGCAGCGACAGGAAGCTCAGGCCCAGGCCAGCCATCACCGCCTGCTTGATCGATTCGTTGCTGGGCATCTCCATGGCCACGGTCAGCGTCACCCGGTTTTCCTCACAGTAGCGCTCAAGCGCCGCACGGGTGCCGGAGCCGCCCTCGCGCAGGATGAAGGGCAGGTCGCACAGTCGCTGGGCAGACAGGCCCTGACCAGCGGTGTCAGGGCGGGATTGCGCCTCCCGCATCAAGGGGTGCCCGGGCGGAGCCACGAACACCTGGGGGTGCCAAGCGAACGCGTCGGCCTTGCACACCAGGTCCCTCGGGGGCATGCCCATGACCGCCACATCGGCATCGTCCGCTTTGAGGAAGGACACCAACTGGCCTCGGTTGCCCACCAAGAGCCGGACTTCCACCCCGGGGTAGAGCGCGCGAAAGCGCGCCAGCAACTGCGGCAGGAAGTACTGCGCGGTGCTGACCACCGCCAGCGTGAGCGTGCCCGTTTCGGAGTTCATCAGTCGAGCCATCGCGTCCTCGGCCTCCTGCACTGTCGCGATCAGCCTTCGCGCATAGACCAGCATCGATTCGCCCGCGGTGGTCAGCCTGACGGTGCGCCCCTGCCGATTGAACAGTGGCAGGCCCACATGCCCCTCAAGTTCCTTGACCTGCTGTGTGACCGCTGGCGGTGTGAGGTGCAGCGCCTGCGCCGCCCGAGTGAAGCTCAGGTGTCGGGCGACTTCGCTGAACACCCTCCACTGGCGAAATGTGGCGTTTTTCATTAAGTTTTTCATTAACTCAAATGGCTTTAGCTTCAAATTTACTTTATTTTTGACCCCTCCTAAAGTGATCGGGTCCGTGATTCGGAGCGCAGTGCCCCTCGAAAGGGGACCGGATCCGCGGGGCCCGGCCTGTTCGGGCTTCCCCGTTCATCGACCCGCGCCGCAGGCCCAGGAGAACCCATGACCCTCGAAGCCACCCAGATCACCGACA
>CAYYYC010000084.1:916-8757 GCA_964475695.1 uncultured Rubrivivax sp. | reverse complement strand
AGGCCTCAGATACGGGTGACTGGCCCGGTTTTCAGCGGTTGAAACTGGGCTTGCGCTTGTTCACGAAGGCGTCCATGCCTTCGCGTTGATCGGGGGTGCCGAACATCGCATGAAACAGGCGGCGCTCGATGTGCAGGCCCTCTGAGAGGGCTGATTCGAAGGCGGCATTGACCGCCTCCTTCGTGGCCATCACGGCCAGGCGCCCAAAGCCGCAGATCTTGTCCGCGGCGGCCAACGCCTCATCCATCACCCGGTCGGCCGGCAGGACGCGGGAGACCAGGCCGCATCGCTCGGCCTCGGCTGCGTCCATCCAGCGGTTGGTCAAGAGCATGTCCATGGCCTTGGCCTTGCCCACAGTGCGCGGAAGGCGCTGGGTGCCGCCGGCCCCGGCGATCACGCCGATGGTGATCTCCGGCTGGCCGAACCTGGCGCTGTCCGCGGCGAAGACCATGTCGCACATCATGGCCAGCTCGCAGCCACCCCCCAGGGCGACGCCCTGAACCACGGCGATCACGGGCTTGCGCACCGAACGGATGGTTTCCCAGTTGCGCGAGATGTAGTTGCTGCCGTAGACCTTGGTGAAGTCATAGTCCTTCATCGCCGCGATGTCGGCTCCGGCGGCGAATGCCTTGTCGCTGCCGGTCAGGATGATGCAACCGATGGACTCATCGCGGTCAAGGCCGAGAAGGGCGCAGCCGAGCTCATCCATGAGTTGGTCATTGAGCGCGTTCATCGCCTTGGGGCGATTGAGGGTGATCACGCCCGTCTTGAGTTCGGCGGAGCCGTGGGTCTCGATGAGGATGGTCTCGTAGCTCATGGCTTGGGTTCCGGGGGGGCTGTGTTGGCCGGCGGCGCGCCGGACGCGGCCACGGATGGCAAAGACGCGCGCAGTCTATCCGCGCCGGGTGAGCCCGCCCTGACCAGCTCCGGCAGCCCGTCCATCACCATGAGGGCATAGGAGTCGGCATCCACCGACACCTGCATCCGAACCGGCAGGTATTGCAATGAGGGCGCAAACCAGACTTCGGCCAGCAACTCGCGCCGCAGGGGGTCGAGCTCGCGCTGCGGCTTGGCGTGCAGCGCCTGCACCGGTCCCGCCGGCGTCTGCAGGGTCACGGCCTCGCCCACCTCGTAGCTCCAGATGTCGGACCGTCGGGAAAGGGCCAGGGGGAAGCTGACCTTGTCGCCCATCTGCGGCGGCACAGCCCGAGTGCCGAACAACCAGGCCAACTGGACGAACTGGCTGGCCGAGTCCTGGGTTCCACTGGGGGCCGGGCGGCGCTTCCCGTCAGAGAGAAGCACGCTTCCTTCCTGACCTGGGCCACCGGGCTCGAAGGTCATGGAAACCCGACGGGCGCGGGTGAAGATCACGCGCGTGACCTCGTCGTAACGCAGCGGCACCAGGCCCTGCTCGGTCAAGCGACCTTCGCTGACGACGCGGCGTGACATGACCGGCGCGGCGCGCGGGCCGATGACCACATCCAGCTCGACGCGGTACTGCTGCCCTTCGCGCAGCCACAGGACCTGCGCCGAACCGCTGAATTCGCCGCGGAAGTTGCCGCGCAGGGTGTAGCGAATGCGAGTGGACGGCGGCCAAGGGTCCACGGCGGATGCCGCCGGCGGGGATGGGGTGGGGGTGGGGCCGGCAGGATCGGCGGGCGCCGGAGCCGTCGCCTGGGCTGGGGCAGCGGGCTGCTCGGGCGGACGGTCGGAGCCGACCGGCTCGGATGCCGCGGCCACTGGCGCCGCCGCCGCGCTGGCCAGGGCCGTTTCCGCAGCCGGCTCGGCTGCAGGTTGGGGGCGCGGCGCCTCGCGCGGCTTTTGGGCCGGCTCGGCCGGCTTGAGCGTGCCCTCCTGCACGACCGTCACAGCCTGCGGGGTCGGGGGCGCCTGCCGCCAGTCGCCCAGGACATGGCTGAGTCGCTGCCCAAGCCAGGCATGGGCGAGAAGCACCGCCAAGGCCAACGCTCCCAATCCCAAGAGCCGCGATCGCCTGCGCCGCAGCGCCAGGCCGGGCAGCGTTCGCCCGCCGACCATCAGCGGCTGGGGCTCCACCAGGCTCGCCGGGTCGCCGTGGCCTGCGGATGGCCCGCCGGGTCCTTGGCGCTGACCGCCCAATTCAGGCTTGCGGATCCATCCGCCGGTGGGCCGGGCTGCAGCTGCAGGCGAAGGATGCGTTGGTCGCGGTTGACCAGCAGCTCCACGGCGTTGTCGGGCGAACGGCCGCGGCGCGGCTTCGGCGCTTGGGCCAGCCACTGCGCCGCGTCGTCCAGGCGCCGCACCCGCCAGCCCTGCACGGCCAGAATTTCATCGCCGGCGCTCAGCCCGGCGGCCTGCGCGGCGCTGCCCCTGAGCACCTGCCGCACCACACAACCCGTGACCGGCCCTTCCGAGAGCCGCAGGCCCCAGGCGGCAGAAAGTCGGGGCTCCTCCAGAGCCTGCTCCACGCCGATGGCTGCCAGCAACGCCGGCAGAGGCAACTCGTCGGTCCCATGAACCCAGCGGTGCAGCTCGCGCGCCAGCGGGCGGCCGGAAACCGCCTCCAGCGCCTGCGCGATATCGGACTCGGCGATTCCGATGGAGCCTGGGTCGGGCCCGGCCTTGCCGGCGCGGCGCTCTGCGCCCAGACCCCAGAGCCTGCGCATCACATCATCGAGCGTGCCGCGGCCTTGGCCGCGCAGCGTGAGGTCCAGACACAAGGCAAGCAAGGCACCCTTGGCGTAGTAGCTCACCGTGGCGTTGGGCGTGTTTTCGTCGGGCCTGTAGTACTTGTTCCAGGCGTCCCAGCTGGCCTGGGCCAGGCTTTGCACACGCCTGCCTGGCGTGGCCAGAACGGCACTGGCGGTCCGGGCCAGCAGCTTGAGGTGGCGCGGGCCGTCGATGATCCCGCAGCGCACCAGGGCAAGGTCGTCGTAGTAGGAAGTGAAACCCTCAAAGAACCACAGCAGCTCGCTGTAGTTCTCCCGCGCGTGGTCGATCTCGCAGAGCTCCACAGGCTTGAGCCGCTTGACATTCCACGCGTGGAAATACTCGTGGCTGACCAGTCCGAGCAGCTTGAGATAGCCGTCCGACAGGCCCGCATCGCCCACGCGCGGCGCATCCCGACGCGCAGCAATCAGTGCCGTGCTCGCGCGATGCTCCAAGCCGCCATATCCCTCGTCGACCAGATGGAGCATGAACACATAGCGGGGAAACGGCGGGCGGCCGCCGGTGCCATGCCAAAAGCGGATCTGCTCCTCGCAGATGCGGGCCACATCCCGAAGCAGTCGCTGCCCATCGAACCCGGGCCACGCGCCGGCCACGACGAATTCGTGTTCGACCCCCTGGGCCTTGAAGCGACCCCGCCAGAAGGGGCCCAGCTCGAAGGGGTGGTCCACCAACTCGTCGTAGTCGGCCGCCTCCCATTCCAGCGCCCGAGTGGCTGCCCTCTTCCTGGGCATGGCGGTGGCCACCTCCCAGCCGCGGGGCAGGCCCTGCAGGCTGAGCTCATGCGGATGCGGCTCCCGGCCATGGACCTTCAGACACAGGCTGGTGTTGTTGAAGAAGCCCCGATCGGCAGAAAGAAACGCAGCCCGAACCGAGGTGTCGAAGGCATAGACCTCATAGCTCACCTCCAGGGCGGCACCACCGAGGCAATCCACCGACCAAGTCGTCTTGTCGATTTGCCGAATCGGGCGCTCGGCCTTGCCCTGCCGGGCCTGCAGGCCGCTGAGGTGTCGCGCGAACTCGCGCACCATGTAACTGCCGGCGATCCAAACCGGCAGGCTGAGTCGCTCGGTGTCCAGGGGCTTGGGGACGATGACGGTCACCCGGTAGACATGGGCAGACATGCCCGACAGATCGATGCGGTAGCGCACCGGGGCGGGGCCAGAAACGGCCGCAGCGGGTTTGCGGCTCATGGCTTCGCGCCCTTGACCTGGGCCAGAAGCCTGTCGATGTCGCCGCCCGCCAGCGCACCACCCCGGCGCGAGCCGTCTTCGAAGATGCTCGTGGGCGTGCCGTCGATTCGGTGCCTTCGGCCCAGCGCCACGTTGCGCTCAAGCGCCGAAGCATCGCAGCGTCCCGACGCGGCCGGGGGCATACGCCCGTCGACCATCCAGTCGCGCCAGGCCTTGGCCGGGTCGGCCGCGCACCAGATGTTGCGCGACTTGTCCATGGAGTCCTTGCCCAGGATCGGATAGAGGTAGGTGTAGAGCGTCACATCCTTGATGCCCATGAGGTCGCGCTCGAAGCGCTTGCAAAAGCCGCAATTGGGGTCGGAGAAGACCACCAGCTTGCGGGCGCCCGTGCCTTGTCGGATCACGATGGCGTCCTTGAGGGGCAGCGAGTCGAAGGCGATGGTGCTCAGGCGCTCGAGGCGCTCGGCCGTCAGGTCCTTGCGCGTTCGGGTGTCGATGATCGAGCCCGACACCAGATAGTCGGCCCGCTCGTCGGTGTAGAGAATGTCGTTGCCGAAGCGCAGCTCCCAAAGCCCCGGCACAGCCGAGCGCTGGACCTCATCGGGCTTGGGCATGCCCGGCATGCGCTCGGCCAATTGCCTTCGAATCAGCGCCTCCTGCGCCGCGGGGGACGCCGCACCTGGGCTTGGCGATTGGGCCCAGGCGGGCTGGGGAGCCAAGCCGGCGCCGGCCATGGCGAACAGGGCGGCAGCCACACCAAGCCCGGCGATGGCCAGACCTGCGGCCCGCCGAGCGAGGCTGCGCTTCAGGGTGGACGATTGGTTCAAGAGAGTCATGCCTCGATTGCGCAGGCTGCGCACCCACGGGTTGGAATTCGCGAACAGATGCCACAGGCCGTCCGTCAGGCCGGACATGGCCAGGGTCGGGCCGGCGCGGAGCCGGGACACACGCGCCAGCAGGCGCTCATCGCCCAGGTCGCGCCACTCCTCACGCTCAGCCATCACCTGCTGCAGAGCAGCGACATCGGACAACCCCAGGTTGAGACCCTGACCCGCCAGCGGATGCACCGTGTGGGCCGCATCACCCAGAAGGATCCAGCCGGGCCCATGGGTCGGATCCGCACGCCCGAGGCTCAGCGGCCAGCAGCGCCGCGCCCCGGCCAGAGCCAACGGCCCGCACCGGCCACCGGTGGCCTGCTGCAGCCACTGCTCGAACACGGGGCCCTCGGCAGACAGCAGCGCCTGGGCCTTGTCCTGAGGCATGGACCAGACCACGCCGTACGAGCGGCCGGCCTGGGGTTCGTCGCAGGGCAGCAGCGCCAGCACATCGGGCTGGGCAAACCACTGCGAAGCCACCCCGGCATGGGGCTGGCTGCCCACCACCCGGGTGGCCAAGGCATGATGCCCGTAGGGCTGACGCTCGAAGCGCACGCCCAGTTCTTCACGCGCCTTGGCGTCTCGTCCTTCGCACACCAGCAGCAAGTCGCGCGGGGACTGCAACCGGCCCGGCTGGGCTGCTGACCCCGTGACCCGGACATGGGGCGCAAAGCGCAGGGCCTGGCGCAGGCTGTCCTCCAGGGCGGCCGCATCAACGATCCACGCCAGGGCCTCCTGGCCCTGCTGCCAGGCCGAAAACTCCAGCTCACCCGCCTGATCACCGTGGATGCGCATCTCCAGCACGGGGCAGACCGCGCGCTGCGGCAGCGCCTCCCAGATCCTGAGCTCCCTCAACAGCGCCACCGATGCCGCGTTCAGCGCGTAGGTCCGCACTTCAAGGGCGCGCTCGGCAGCCGGCGCCGCTTCGCCTGACGCGGTCGCCGTCGTTTGGACAAGCATCTCCACCGGGATCCCAAGCTTGGACAAGGCGAGGGCGGCGGCACAGCCGACAATGCCGTCTCCCCTGACTTGGACCCGGCCTTGCGCGGCTTGGTCCGAAGCCGGGCTTCGGCCGGTTTGACCGTGCTTGAAATTCATGCGCCCATTGTCCGTCGCAAATGCCGTTCATGCCGACAATGAGGATGTTCCAAGGCCCATTGAGCAACGCCCATGTCCATCACCCTGTCCGAGCTCTGCCTGCACCCCCTGAAGTCCGGCGCCGCCTTGCGTGTGGAGCGCGCCACCGTCAGCGAAACCGGCCTGCAATATGACCGCGAATGGATGGTGGTGGATGCCGATGGCGAGTTTGTCAGCCAGCGCGAGCTGCCCCGCCTGGCGCTGGTGCGGCCCGAGTTGCGCCACAGCGAGCTGGTGCTGCGCGCTCCGGGGATGCTCGCTCTGCATCTGCGCCTGGATGGCGCGGAGGGCCAGATGCGGGTTCGAGTGTGGAACGATGAAATGCCGGCCTTCGACATGGGCGAGCTCGCAGCGCAATGGTTCCGGGATTTCCTCGGCGCCAAGGGCCTGAGGCTGGCCGCATTCGACAGCGAGGCCCGGCGGTTTTCGGATGCGCGATTCAGCGGCGGTGTCCAGGCGCTCAACGCCTTCAGCGATGGGTTTCCGCTGCTGGTGGTCAGCAGGGCCTCGCTCGATGAGTTCAACCGGCGCCTGCAGGCCAGCGGCCATGCGGCAGTGGGCATGGAGCGATTTCGCCCGAACATCGTGATCGATGGCCTGGATTCGCCCCACGGCGAGGACAGCCTGGATCGGCTGACCATCCAAACGTCTCAGGGCACGGTTGAACTGCGCCTGACCAAGCCCTGCCCACGCTGTCCGATCCCTGAGGTGGACCCGGCCACGGGCGAGCGCCAACCCCACATTTCGGATGTCCTGGGCGCCTACCGCAAGCACCCGCGGTTGGGCGGGGCGATCGCTTTTGGCATGAATGCCGTGGTGGCCGATGGTGTTGGGCTGACGATCGAGCGCGGGAACCCGGTCGCGGCCACGGTGGCCGTGTGAGCGGGGCCGGACCCCGCGGGGAACCGAGCGCTTCCAAGCCCGTGACCCCGCAGGGTCTGGCGACATGGCAGCTCTTTGCCGCAGCGGTGCTGGTGTGGGGGACCACCTGGCACGCGATCGTCTATCAGATCGCCGAGGCTCCGGTGTCGTGGGGAGTCGCTCTGCGCTTTGCCGTGGCGGCCGGGCTGTGCGGGTTGGTGGCAGTGTGGCGCGGTGAACGGCTGTGGATCGGCCCGCGCGGCCTGGCGCTGGCGGGCTTTCAGGGGCTGTTCATGTACAGCCTGTCCTACCTGTTTGTCTACGAGGCCGAGCACCATGTTCCCTCCGGGCTGGTGGCCATCGGCTACAGCCTGGCTCCCATCCTCAACGGTGTGGCCTCACACCTGATCTGGAAGACGCCGCTGACTCGGCAGTTCATCGCCGGTGGTGTGGTCGGCGCCGTCGGCGTGGCACTGATCTTCGGGCCGCAGATGATTGACGACCGCGCACAGGCCGACACGGCGCGGGGCCTGGGGCTGACGCTGGCCGCCGTGATCTGCTCGAGCATCGGCAGCTTGGCGAGCTCGCGCAACCAGGTCTTGGGAATGCCGTTCTGGGCCACCATCGCCTGGGGGATGGGCATCGGCGCGCTGCTGACCTCGGTTGTGGCCTTGTCCCAGGGGCTTCCCATGCCCTGGCCGCTGAGCATGGCGTGGTGGGTTTCGCTGCTGTACCTTTCGCTTGCGGGCTCGGCCGTGGCCTTCGCCTGTTTCCTGGGCCTGCAGCAGCGCCTGGGTCCTGGGCCCGCCTCGACAGTGGGGGTGGCCACCCCGGTTCTGGCCCTGGCCGTGAGTGCCGCTGTCGAAGGTTTTGTGCCGACGGCATGGACGCTGGCGGGGGTGGCGCTGGCTCTTGGGGGCAGTGCCATGGCCTTGGGGCTGTGGCCCACGCGACTAAAATCACGCTAGGCTGCACCGCGCGGGTTCAAGCGCTTGCGAGGGTGCGGCCGTCGTCGTTTTCGAGGGGATCGTCATGAGTCTGCAGTGCGGCATCGTCGGCCTGCCCAACG